>JAPKBK010000207.1 GCA_028823435.1 Flavobacteriales bacterium | reverse complement strand
AAACCTGATAACTTGGAGTCATGAATCGAAACGCATGAAGGGAATAATTTTAGCAGGAGGTAGTGGGACGCGGCTTTGGCCTTTGACAAAGGCGGTAAGTAAACAACTTATGCCGGTGTTTGACAAACCCATGATCTACTATCCGATATCGACACTGATGCTAGCCGGCATCAGAGAAATACTGATCATTACAACCCCGGAAGATTCAGCTGCTTTCAAAAGATTATTGGGAGACGGCTCCTCTTTGGGATGCACTTTTGAGTATGCAGTTCAAGAGGTACCAAACGGGCTTGCGCAAGCTTTTGTGATTGGAGAAGAATTTATTGGAGAGAGTAGCGTAGCCCTGATTTTAGGTGACAATATTTTTCACGGTAATCATTTCGGCCGCACAATGCGTTCGAATACATCCATTGAAGGCGCGCTCATTTATGCCTACTATGTGCGAGACCCTGAACGTTATGGAGTTGTTGATTTCGACGATGAAGGCAACGCTTTAAGCTTGGAGGAGAAGCCGTCTGAGCCCAGCTCAAACTTTGCCATTCCAGGATTGTATTTCTATGACAACAAAGTCATCGACATTGCAAAAAACTTAACGCCCAGCAAGCGAGGGGAGTATGAAATAACAGATGTAAATAAGGCGTACCTTAAGTTGGGAGCGCTTAAAGTGAGTAAGCTAGGTAGGAGTATGGCCTGGCTTGATACAGGGACACATGAAAGTTTACATGCTGCCTCGCAATACGTGAAAGTCATAGAACAAAGACAAGGCCTCAAGATCGGCAGTATTGAGGAAGTTGCATGGCGAATGGGGTATATCACCGATGATGATCTCCGCGCTTTGGCCGAGCCCCTTTGCAAAAGTGGGTATGGAGATTATCTGCTCGCTCAGCTTGCTAAAAAAGATAGATAATGGTTAAGTCGGAAGCATTGCATGATTTGTTCAGTTCTGGTCTAGAGAAATTTTTGTCAGTTTATCCGACAGACAGTCTTTACGCACCCATTCACTACTTATTGAATATTAGTGGCAAACGAATTAGACCTTTACTCGCCCTTTCTGTGTGTGAAGCCGAAGGTTCTACAATTGACAAAGCCATGCCTGTCGCTGTGGCGGTTGAGTTGTTCCACAACTTCACGCTGATGCATGACGACATTATGGATTGTGCACCTTTGCGCCGCGGTCAATCAACGGTGCATAAAAAATTTGGTGAGAACGCGGCAATTTTAAGTGGTGATGCCATGTTTTCTTTGGCATTCACGTCTCTGGAAAAATCACCTCAAGGCTCACTTCGAGAGGTTTTAAAGGTTTTCAATAGAACAGCGCGACAGGTCTGTGAAGGGCAGCAGTCAGATATGGAGTTTGAAGAACAGGACAAGGTGACGATCGATGATTACCTCGAGATGATTCGATTGAAAACGTCCGTGCTGTTGGCTGCTTCTTGTGCACTTGGTGCTATTTCTGCGGGTGCAACACCTGAAAGGGTTGAGCTATGGTACAGATACGGTGAAAAGATGGGCCTTGCATTCCAAATACAGGACGATATTCTAGATACTTTCGGCAATGCGTTGAAAACTGGAAAGAAAGTAGGGGGTGATATCGCTGCAGAAAAGAAGACCTTTATTTGGCTTTACACACAGCAAAAAGGCGCCTTGTCCCCTCATTTTCTCTCGCAGCTTCATGGCCAAGAAAAAATAGAGAAGGTGAGAGATGCAATGCGCGAAGTTGGTGCAGATGTGGCGGCACAAAAGAAAATGAATGTTTACGCAGACGAGGCGATATCGGCATTGTCAGAGCTGGGTTTGGATCCTGAAAAGAGGGAGATATTTGCGGGCTTAGTCAGTTCCGTGATGAAAAGATCTTCGTGACTTTCTCTAGTGAAATCAGTCTCCCCGAGGGGGTTTCCTTGCCCTCAGGCATGTCGTTTGTCACGTTTCAAAAAGAGGTCTTTGCTCAGATAGCAAAAGATTTTCAACTTGATGAGAAAGAATCACAAACGCCTTTTAATGTGTGGATGGAGAATGAGATACGGTCAAATCCAGATCGGATTCACGCGTCTTTTTACCGCCTCGACTTAGGTGAGGAAAATGTAAACAACGCACTTAAAATAGAGGATGCCTCGATGCGGTCACTATTGCTCGCAGAACAGTCTATTCAACGCGCCGTTTTGAAGGTTCTGACGCGATTTAATTATGCGTTGACAAATCGCCTAAATAGTACAAAAAATTGACGCCCAATCGATTTAAGCTATGTAACTTTGTTATTAGATTTTGCACCTAATTCGATTACGTGGACCCTTTATCGTTTTTAAATAATATTGAGCCGAAACAATTGGACGTTTTATACGCTCAATACCTCAACAATCCAGAATCTGTTGACCGTTCCTGGCGCCTCTTTTTTGCGGGATTTGATTTGGCAAATTCTCATTTCGGTGATGACTCAGCGAATCCCCAAACCATTAAGGAGTTTAGTGTTCTCAATCTCATTCATGGATATAGAACACGTGGTCACCTTTTTACATCTACAAATCCAGTGCGAGAGCGCCGAACTTACACGCCGGATCTTGCACTTTCACAGTACGACCTTGGTCATTCTGATTTAGAGACTGTCTTTCAGGCCGGGGGAGAAATTGGTTTGGGTTCTGCAAAGCTTAAAGACATCATTGCCCACCTTGAAGATACGTATTGCCACAGCATTAGTATCGAGTATATGTACATACGCGAGCCCAAGCGCGTTGCCTGGATACGCAAGAACATTGAATTGAATAACCGTAAAAAATTCAATAAAAAGGAGCAGCTTCATATTCTCAAGAAAATTAGTCAAGCGACTTTATTCGAGGAGTTCCTTCAGAAGAAATTTGTGGGCCAAAAACGTTTTTCACTCGAAGGTGGAGAATCTCTAATCCCTGCATTAGATACCCTCATTGAAAAGGGAACGGAACACGGTGTAAAAGAAGTCGTCATAGGGATGGCGCACAGGGGGAGGTTAAGTACCCTGGCTCATATTTTAGGAAAGCCCTATATGGATCTTTTCAGTGAGTTTCAGGGCAAGGAATATGCTGGAGATGATGACTTTGAGGGTGATGTGAAGTATCATTTGGGACATTCTAGAACTCAGAAAGCGGATACAGGCGCAGATGTGCACATTACACTTGCCCCCAACCCATCTCACCTTGAAGCGGTTGACCCTGTGGTTTTAGGAATGTCTCGCGCTTTAATTGATGAACTTGGAGGCGACGAGAAAGCTGTTCTTCCGATACTTGTCCATGGAGACGCTGCGATTGCGGGTCAGGGTATTGTTTACGAAGTGGTACAAATGGCGGGCCTGAAGGGATATCGTACCGGAGGAACAGTACATATCATCGTAAATAACCAAATCGGTTTTACGACAAACTA
>JAPKBK010000206.1 GCA_028823435.1 Flavobacteriales bacterium | reverse complement strand
ATTCCGAGGTTTGTCGACCAGGCATGAAGAGACGTGATGTCAGAAAACCCTACAATCCATGTTGGATCTGCGAGATAAGCCGTGGAATCGAGGAGTGGCAACAGCCTTCCTGACCCGTAGCCACCTCGAAGTGCAAAGACTGCCCGTATCGATGGATCTCGGAATGCCGTATTTAACAACTTAGCACGATGGGAGTCAGACCCCCCAAATTGATGGTCACGTTCGTCTAGTCCAGGGGGGATTACTGGGGTGAAACCCCCAGCAACAACTGCCGAAGCGGCATCTTGGATGACATCCTCTGTGGCAAAGCGTGCGGGGGCTACAAGCATGATTTTATCGCCTGGCTGAAGGTATGTAGGTCTTGAAGTGTTCATTTTAGTTGGGGTTAAGTTAATGAGTCTGGGAGTAGTGAGGTATTTTTGGGGCTCCGAGTTTTAAAAAGCACAAATGAATTCAATTCGCAAACCGAAAAGACGGCTGATTACATCAGCGTTACCCTATGCAAATGGCCCTATTCACGTAGGGCACATGGCGGGGGCTTATTTGCCAGCGGATATTTACGTGAGATATTTGAGAAGTGCTGGGGAGGAAGTCGTGTGGGTGTGTGGCAGTGATGAACATGGCGCCGCGATTACATTGCGTGCAAAAAAAGACGGGATTACCCCAAAAGAAATCGTTGATCGGTATCACAATGAGATGCAGGGAGCCTTCAAAGGACTCGACATCAGCTTCGATCACTACAGCAGAACATCGAGTGAAAAGCACCACAAGGTCGCGCAGGATTTCTTTTTAAAACTCTTAGAAAACAAGAGCTTTGAAGTCAAAACGGAAGAACAATACTTCGATGAAGAAGCAGATCAGTTTCTAGCTGACAGGTACATCACTGGGTCATGCCCGAAGTGTCATGCAGATGGCGCATATGGGGATCAGTGTGAGAAATGTGGATCGACGCTTTCCCCCAGAGAACTGATCAACCCGAAGTCTACGCTGAGTGGAAGCAAGCCTGTCTTAAAACCGACCACACTTTGGTATCTGCCTATGGGAAGACATGAGGACTGGCTCAGAGATTACATCGAGAAAGGGATCCTTAACGGGGAGTTACATCACGACGCTAAGAAATGGAAAAGCCATGTTGTGGGTCAATGTAAAAGCTGGATTGACGGTGGGCTTCAGAGCAGAGCAATGACCCGTGATTTAAAGTGGGGAGTGCCAGTGCCGGTGGAAGGAGCCGAAGGAAAAGTCCTGTATGTTTGGCTCGATGCGCCACTTGGGTATATTACTTCCACAATGGAATGGGCGGAGAAAAATGGTCAAGATTGGCGCAAGTGGTGGCAGGATTCAGAGACTGATTTGTTGCACTTTATAGGAAAGGACAACATCGTTTTTCATTGTATTATTTTTCCAATTTTACTCAAAGAACATGGGGGTTTCAACCTTCCCCACCACGTCCCTGCAAATGAGTTTATGAACTTAGAAGGGGATAAGATTTCGACATCAAGAAATTGGGCAGTGTGGGTGTCTGAATTCCTTGAAAACCATCCTGAAAGCAGTGATCCGATGCGCTATGTTCTGACATCCATCATGCCAGAGCAAAAAGACAGTGAATTTACGTGGAACGATTACCGAGACCGAATCAACAACGAACTCGCAGATGTTTTGGGCAATTTCGTGAATCGCGTTCTCGTACTTACCAGGAAATATTATGAAGGTGCAGTACCAGCTATTCCAGAAGGACAGACACTGACTGAGGTCGACACATCTTTAATCAATGAATTGGAAGCTGCATCTGAAAAAATTGGCGATCTTATTTTAAGGTTCAGGTTTAGAGAAGCACAGCTAGAGGCTATGAATATTGCTCGAAAAGGAAACAAATACCTGACGGAGGAAGAACCATGGAAACTTCAAAAAACAGATCCAGAAAGAGTGGAGGTCATCATGCACCTCGCGTGCCAAGTCGTAGGTAATTTAGGGATACTGTTAACGCCCTTTCTTCCTCGTACAGCGTCAAAACTTGCTGTTTCATTTGGTGTTGATGGAACCACATGGAATGACGCCTCTCCGAACTTAGTCAAGCCAGGAACTATTCTTGGAGATCTACCCATCTTGTTTTCAAAAGTTGACGAAGAAACGGTAGAAGCTGAAATGGCCAAACTTGGGGACAAAGACACTGACAAAAAATTGAACATTATGCCACAAAAAGACCAAACTACATTCGACAATTTTACCTCCATGGACCTTCGTGTGGCTACTGTAACTGAATGTATACCTGTTGAAAAAACAAAGAAATTACTTCAGTTAACTGTAGATACCGGACTTGACATTAGGACTGTTGTATCTGGGATTGCAGAGCATTTTGCGCCTGAAGATGTGATCGGTCGTAAAGTCGTACTTCTCGCCAATCTTGCCCCGCGAAACATTCGTGGTGTCGAGAGTCAGGGGATGGTCTTGATGGCTTCTACTGATGACGGAAAGTTGCGATTCATCACCCCAGAAGAAGGCGTTAATTCTGGAGATATTATAAGCTAAATAGACCTCACATGTCAGTTCTTTCAACGATTAAATCCCGATTCAGCCCCTACTCTTTTGATGGCAAAAACGTTCCGTTTTCAGACATTGAATCCGCGTTCGAAGCTGCACGATGGGCCAATTCAGGGTATAACAAGCAACCCTGGAGATTTGTTTTTGCGTCGAGAGATCAAGCGAATTTTGAGAATCTACTTGGATTTGCCGTAGAGGCGAATAAAAAGTGGATGAAAGATTGCGGGGCAATCGTGGCCATATTTGCTACGACGCCTTCAGATGCAAACCCCAAATCCAATGAGTCTGCGATCTACTGTACGGGAATTGCTGCAGGCCAAATGCAGATTGAATTAACTGCGCTCGGTTTTCAGTCACACCAAATTGGCGGATTTGACGCTGAAGGGCTCGCCGCATTTTTCAATTCCCCAGACACATTAACACCCATGGCGATGATGGCGATTGGGAAATCTTCTGAAGTGCCGAAAAAAGACAGGGAACGAAAACCCCTCGCAGAAATAGTCACGCAATAGAAGCCCTTAATCTGTAAGGCACCCGTTGGGGTCTATTTTGAAATCACAAATGTTTGTTTTACAAGACCTTGATCTGTATCAACGGTAAGGATATATGTGCCATTTGCAAGGTGACTTACGTCCAGTGTACGTGCGTTGTTTTCAAGGACAAACGCCAACACATTCTTCCCAGTTAAAGAATAGATTTGGCACCTGTTGTTCCCTGTAATGCCATCAAGCGTGATTGTTATGTTGGATGACGCAGGAGAGGGGAATATATTGAGATTGTCTGAAAAAGTCAGACCTTCTAACCCCATAAGAATATCAACTTCTAACGTAGATGTAGTCCCTGAACAACCATCGGCAGAGATTGCAGTCACTGAAATTG
>JAPKBK010000205.1 GCA_028823435.1 Flavobacteriales bacterium | reverse complement strand
TTGTAGGGTTTTCTGACATCACGTCTCTTCATGCCTGGTCGACAAACCTCGGAATCGCCTCTCTTCATGCCCCGGTCGCCTCGACTTTGCCATCGACCTTACGTTCTGATGTCGATGCTTTGTGGTCGTCCCTTCGCGGTGACTTTGGTGTCACGCCAGAAGTT
This sequence comes from Flavobacteriales bacterium, assembly GCA_028823435.1. Classification (GTDB taxonomy): domain Bacteria; phylum Bacteroidota; class Bacteroidia; order Flavobacteriales_D; family Sanyastnellaceae; genus UBA974. The sequence continues at coordinate 3,259 of JAPKBK010000205.1, read as the reverse complement.
AAAATTACTGGAGGAAACCTCAGTGTTTTATACGCTTTGCTGGGCACACCCTATTTTCCGGATGTCTCAGGCTCTTATCTCTTTCTTGAAGATTTGGATGAATATCTGTATCACATCGATCGCATGTTCCTCGCTTTAAAACTGGCGGGTATTTTTGAAAAGGCCGATGGACTTATTGTCGGAACGTTTGACAATTTAAGAGACAATACCATCGCTGACGGTCAGTCTTTTGACAATCCATTTGGTCTTACAATAAAAGAAATAATTTCATCCCATATACCCTCAGGATACCCTGTGAAATACAACAACCCCATGGGACATGGAGAGAGAAATTATCCACTTGTTTTAGGTGGATGAAGACATTGTGAACGGGTGAATAACATTCCCCTTACCTTCGCAGCATGTATGGAAAAATGAAATCTCACCTTCAGGGTGAACTCGCAAATATCGAGGAAGCTGGACTGTTTAAGAGTGAACGAATTATAGCCTCCTCTCAGGAAGCATCAATTGTCCTGAGTGACGGCACGGAAGTACTCAACTTTTGTTCAAACAACTACCTGGGACTCAGCAATAACAGTCGGGTGGTGGCGGCCGCTCAGAAGACCTTAGACACGCATGGGTTTGGCATGAGTTCAGTCAGGTTTATTTGTGGAACTCAGGATATTCACAAGGAATTAGAAAAGACGATTGCGGATTTTCACGAAACCGAGGATACCATTCTATATGCTGCTGCATTTGATGCAAACGCCGGTGTTTTTGAGCCTTTGCTCACGGCAGAAGATGCGATCATTTCAGATTCGTTAAATCACGCCTCAATTATTGATGGCGTGAGACTTTGTAAGGCGAAGCGTTTCCGGTACGCAAACAACGACATGGCTGATCTAGAAACTCAGCTTAAAGCCGCAAATGAAGCGGGAGCGCGGTTTAAAATCATTGTAACAGATGGTGTTTTCTCTATGGATGGTTATGTGGCAGAGATCTCAAAAATCTGTGACCTCGCTGACAAATACGAAGCGCTGGTGATGGTTGATGAGTGCCATGCAACTGGATTTATAGGGAAGACGGGCAGAGGTTCAATTGAGCTTCATGACGCTATGGGAAGAGTCGATATTATCACTGGTACGCTCGGAAAAGCGTTAGGTGGCGCCATGGGTGGATTCACAACCGGCCGCAAAGAGATCATAGAATTACTCCGCCAAAGATCTCGTCCCTATCTCTTCTCAAATTCACTTGCTCCAAATATTGTAGGCGCCTCAATTGAGGTGTTCAAGATGCTCGACGAGAGCACTGAGCTTCGTGACCGTTTGGAGGAAAACACAAACTATTTTAAAGCAGGTCTTCGTGCTGCAGGTCTTCCATTTAATGATGGTGAGTCCGCGATTGTTCCTGTGATGTTAGGCGATGCGAGACTTTCACAACAGATGGCAAATCGCCTTCTCGAAGAAGGTATTTACGTCATCGGTTTCTTTTATCCAGTCGTTCCTCAAGGAGCGGCGAGAATTAGAGTTCAGCTTTCTGCAGCGCACACGCGTGCACATTTGGATCACGCCCTGGCCGCATTTGAAAAGGTCGCGCGAGAGCTAGGCGTTATTGATTAGCACGTTCGATTAATATGCCCTCATCTGCAACAGACACGTTTCTTATTGTAGGCTCCGGTCTGTCGGGAATTCTTATGGCCTGGGAGTTAGAGAAACGCGGTGTCGATTATGAGGTTTGGAATTCTGGTGCCAAATCGGGTCCTGAATCGAACAGTGCAACGAAGGTGGCAGCGGGGATGTTTAACCCAGTATCATTTAAAAGATGTGTCGAAGTTTGGAATGCTCGAGAACATATGAATGCGATGCGTGAAACCTATCAATCCTTAGAGCATTTTTTAAACCTTCAAGGAGAACTGTTTCACATTGCGCCTATTATGAGGGTTTTCCCCAATTCACAATACCGAGACCTTTGGTCCAAACGGCTGAACGATTCACATCCAGTTGCCGGGTTCCTTTCTGAGATCTCGGATGATTGTCCCCAAGATGTCATTGCGCCACATGGATTTGGCGTTGTTCCCGAAGCGGGTTGGGTCGATTTACCTCTGCTCATGCAGTCCTTTCGTTCAAACCTTGAGTTAAGAGGTAAATTCTTTGAGAAAAGTTGGGATTTCGCAACCCAGACTCCTCCCAAATTCTCTCATGTCATTGATTGTCGAGGTGTGGGCGCTACACAAGATTTCGCTTCCATCGGCCTTAAAATTGCGAGCGATCATGGAGAGATTTTGACAATACAATCTCCAATAAACACACATGGAATGTGTGTGAACCGAGTGAAGTGGCTTCTCCCACGAGGGAATTCCACATTTAAACTCGGCGCCACCTACACATGGAACGTCACGAAAAGTGAACCCACCGACGCGGGACGTTCCGAATTGCTTCTCGCCCTTCAACCGATCATCGCCCCCCACGTTTTTGACAACTTTGAAATCACGGACCATGTTTCAGGTCTTCGTCCCGCTTCGACGGACCGCCGTCCCTATGCCGGCCCAGTAAATAATTTAAATAACACGTACATTTTAAATGGTTTGGGCACCCGTGGCGTATTCGTAGGTCCGACCACTGCGTCACACCTGGCAAACTTCATCTTTGACCAAACCCCACTGCCCGCAGAGGTTCGACCCGCTCGCTTTTTTAAGGAACAGTGATTCACTCACATTGTGAAGTTTGAAACCCTATGATGAGAGGGGAATAGAAGTGTATTGAAAAGTTATCTTCGTAAGATGCACAAAGCTGAAATTAACAACCGGCCACTAAATAATCCTGTTTGGCTTTTCCTCGTGGGTGTCGCCATTGTTGCCGGACTTGGATTGGCCTGGATTCAGGGTGATCAGGGAGGGCCTAAGTTGGATTCTGTCGATACAATAGCGATTACGAAGGCGAGTTTTTTATTTCAATTTGCGAAATCAAATGACTGGCCTGAAGAAACAAGAAAAGGTAATTTTAAGATTGGGATCCATGGGAACAGAATCCTTTTTGATTTTCTAGTTGAGAAATATTCTAGCCAAACGATTGGAGTCAGATGTTGGAAATAGTTTGGTATGAGGACGCACAAATGACTGAATTTACGCATATATTGTATTCAGAAGCAGAAGGTGATGATCTTTCGAAACTGATTGAATCGACAGGCAACCAGCCAGTTATGGTTGTGACATCTTTAAATGATTTATTACAGATGCCAAAAGGAGCAGTGATGAATTTCCTCGTTCAATCGAGTAAGATTA
>JAPKBK010000204.1 GCA_028823435.1 Flavobacteriales bacterium | reverse complement strand
TAATCTTACTCGATTGAACGAGGAAATTCATCACTGCTCCTTTTGGCATCTGTAACGCACCATTCACAGATGTGACAACCATCACTGGCTGGTTGCCTGTAGATTTTATAAGTGTCGCAAGATCGTTGCCTTCGGACTCCGTATACAATATATGTGCAAACTCCGTCATTTCTGCGTCCTCATACCACACCATTTCCAACATCTGACTCCCAATAGACTGACTAGAATATTTCTCAACTAAAAAATCAAAAAGGATTCTGTTGCCATGGATTCCAATCTTGAAATTTCCCTCTTTTGTTTCTTGAGGCCAGTCATTTGATCTCGCAAACTGAAATAGAAAACTCGCCTTCGTAATCGCTATTGTATCGGCCGCATCCAACTTAGGTCCTCCCTGATCACCCTGAATCCATGCCAATCCAAGTCCGGCAACAATGGCGATACCTGCGAGTAAAACCCAAACAGGGTTATTTAGTGGCCGGTTGCGAATTTCAACTTTGTGCATCTTACGAAGATAACTTTTCAATACACGTCTATTCCCCTCTCATCATTGGGTTTCAAACGTCACAATGTGAGTGAATCACTGTTCCTTCATAAAGCGAGCGGGTCGTATCTCGGCAGGCAGAGGGGTCTGGTCAAAGATGAAGTTCGCCAGGTGTGACGCAGTGGTCGGACCAACAAAAACGCCACGGGTACCCAAACCATTTAAAATGTACGTGTTCTTTAAATTATTTACTGGGCCGGCATAGGGACGGCGGTCCGTCGACGCTGGACGAAGACCTGAAACATGATCGGTGATTTCAAAGTTGTCAAAAACATGTGGGGCGATGATCGGTTGAAGGGCGAGAAGCAATTCGGAACGGCCCGCGTCGGTGGGTTTACTTTTCGTGACGTTCCATTTGTAGGTGGCGCCGAGTTTATATGTGGAATTCCCTCGTGGGAGAAGCCACTTCACTCGGTTCACGCACATTCCATTTGTGTTTATCGGAGACTGTATTGTAAGAATTTCTCCATGATCGCTCGCAATTTTAAGGCCGAGGGACGCGAAATCTTGTGTTGCCCCTACACCTCGACAATCAATGACATGAGAGAATTTGGGAGGCGTCTGGGTTGCGAAATCCCAACGCTTCTCAAAGAATTTACCTCTTGATGCGAGGTTTGAACGAAAGGACTGCATGAGCAAAGGCAAATCGACCCAACCCGCATCGGGAACAACGCCAAATCCATGGGGCGCAATGACATCTTGGGGACAATCATCCGAAATCTCAGAAAGGAATCCGGCAACTGGATGTGAATCGTTCAGGCGCTTGGACCAGAGGTCTCGGTATTGGGAATTGGGGAAAACCCGCATGATAGGGGCAATGTGAAACAGCTGTCCTTGAAGATTTAAAAAATGCTCTAAGGATTGATAGGTTTCTCGCATCGCGTTCAAGTGCTCCTGCGCATTCCAAACTTCGACACATCTTTTAAATGATACGGGATTAAACATCCCCGCTGCAACCTTTGTTGCACTGTTCGATTCAGGACCCGATTTGGCGCCAGAATTCCAAACCTCATAATCTACGCCGCGTTTCTCCAACTCCCAGGCCATAAGAATTCCCGACAGACCTGAGCCTACAATAAGAAACGTATCTGGTGCAGAAGAGGGCATATTAATCGAACGTGTTAATCTATAACGCCTAGCTCGCGCGCCACCTTTTCAAATGCGGACAGGGCATGATCCAAATGCGCACGCGTGTGCGCTGCCGAAAGCTGAACTCTAATTCTCGCCGCTCCTTGAGGAACGACTGGATAAAAGAAACCGATGACGTAAATACCTTCTTCGAGAAGGCGATTTGCCATCTGTTGTGAAAGTCTCGCATCGCCTAACATCACAGGAACAATCGCGGACTCACCATCATTAAATGGAAGACCTGCAGCACGAAGACCTGCTTTAAAATAGTTTGTGTTTTCCTCCAAACGGTCACGAAGCTCAGTACTCTCGTCGAGCATCTTGAAAACCTCAAGTGAGGCACCGACAATATTTGGTGCAAGTGAATTTGAGAAGAGATAAGGACGAGATCTTTGGCGGAGCAATTCTATAATCTCTTTGCGGCCGGTTGTGAATCCACCCATGGCGCCACCTAACGCTTTCCCGAGTGTACCAGTGATAATATCGACTCTTCCCATTGCGTCATGAAGCTCAATTGAACCTCTGCCCGTCTTTCCTATAAATCCAGTTGCATGACACTCATCCACCATCACCAACGCTTCATATTTGTCAGCGAGATCACAGATTTTTGAGATCTCTGCCACATAACCATCCATAGAGAAAACACCATCTGTTACAATGATTTTAAACCGCGCTCCCGCTTCATTTGCGGCTTTAAGCTGAGTTTCTAGATCAGCCATGTCGTTGTTTGCGTACCGGAAACGCTTCGCCTTACAAAGTCTCACGCCATCAATAATTGAGGCGTGATTTAACGAATCTGAAATGATCGCATCTTCTGCCGTGAGCAAAGGCTCAAAAACACCGGCGTTTGCATCAAATGCAGCAGCATATAGAATGGTATCCTCGGTTTCGTGAAAATCCGCAATCGTCTTTTCTAATTCCTTGTGAATATCCTGAGTTCCACAAATAAACCTGACTGAACTCATGCCAAACCCATGCGTGTCTAAGGTCTTCTGAGCGGCCGCCACCACCCGACTGTTATTGCTGAGTCCCAGGTAGTTGTTTGAACAAAAGTTGAGTACTTCCGTGCCGTCACTCAGGACAATTGATGCTTCCTGAGAGGAGGCTATAATTCGTTCACTCTTAAACAGTCCAGCTTCCTCGATATTTGCGAGTTCACCCTGAAGGTGAGATTTCATTTTTCCATACATGCTGCGAAGGTAAGGGGAATGTTATTCACCCGTTCACAATGTCTTCATCCACCTAAAACAAGTGGATAATTTCTCTCTCCATGTCCCATGGGGTTGTTGTATTTCACAGGGTATCCTGAGGGTATATGGGATGAAATTATTTCTTTTATTGTAAGACCAAATGGATTGTCAAAAGACTGACCGTCAGCGATGGTATTGTCTCTTAAATTGTCAAACGTTCCGACAATAAGTCCATCGGCCTTTTCAAAAATACCCGCCAGTTTTAAAGCGAGGAACATGCGGTCGACGTGATACAGATATTCATCCAAATCTTCAATAAAGAGATAAGAACCTGACACATCTGGAAAATAGGGTGTGCCCAGCAAAGCGAATAAAACACTGAGGTTTCCTCCTGTAATTTTCACTTCTGGCGTGACACCAAAATCACCGCGAAGGGATGACCACAAAGCATCGACATCAGAAGGCAAGGTCGATGGCAAAGTTGATGCGACTGGGGCATGAAGAGAGGCAATTCCGAGGTTTGTCGACCAGGCATGAAGAGACGTGATGTCAGAAAACCCTACAA
>JAPKBK010000203.1 GCA_028823435.1 Flavobacteriales bacterium | reverse complement strand
CGTGGGGAGATACGATTTGGCCTCCATCATCCCAATACACTTTGTATCCATTATACTCTGGTGGATTATGTGATGCCGTCACAACGACACCTGCCACACATCCCAAGTGTCTGACTGTCCAACTCAATTGAGGGGTGGGCCTTAATTCTGGATATAATAAGGCTTGGATGCCATTCCCTGCCAAAACTCTCGCTGTAACCTCTGCAAATTCATAGCTTTGATGTCGACAATCGTATGCAATGGCTACTTTTAAGGGTATTGACGTATGCTGCTTTGTTTTCTTGATGTAATTCACAAGGCCTTGTGTGGCTCCCGATATGACAGCCGTGTTTATGCGGTTTGTTCCAGGGCCACAAATTCCCCGCATCCCACCAGTTCCAAATGCGATATCCTTGTGGAAGGCCTCCGTCAAAATATCTTCTTTATTTTCCGACAACCACATCCCTACGGTCTCTCGGGTTTCCTTGTCATACGGCGCTTTAGACCAAACCTCAGCTCTTCTCTTTACCCGCTCTAGCTCGCTTCCAACACACATTTTTAATGATGCTTTCCACGTTCGTTTTTCAAGATTTAATAAGGTCTGAAGATGCTTTCCGCCCAGATGTGAATTGGCAGGTCTGACAGCGCGTGTGGGATATTCAGAAGTTGTAATCCCCACCACTTCAACATCCATTCCTACTTCTTCAAATATCGCCCTGGCAAAGGAGGCCCAACACGTGACTCCCTCATCGCTAAAGTGCAATACCCCAGGCTTCACATCCCCACCTTGAAGAACGAGCATACGTAAGGCTTCTGACAAAGACCCCGCATAAGTTGGCGTCCCTCTCTGATCATAAACGACTTTAATTTGGCCTCTCTCCTGTCCCAGTTTAACCATCGTGGTAAAGAAGTTATGCCCCACATTGTCATACAACCAGCTCGTTCTCACAATGTGATACCTTCCGCCGCCTTTTTTCATTTCCGCTGCAATCGCTCGCTCTCCTTCCGCCTTTGACTCACCATAGACCCCCAATGGATTCACAGCGTCACTTTCCAGATATGGCCTCTCTTCTGTACCTCCCTCTTCTCCATTAAAAACATAATCAGTGCTTAGATGAATGAAAGCAATGTCCTGTTCACAGCAAATACGTGCGATGACTCCTGGCGCAACTGCATTGACTTCCCACGCTGTTTTTTGGTCACTTTCAGCCTGATCTACATCTGTATATGCAGCAGCATTGATAACAAAATCTGGGCTTTCAGCAGACAGCACCTCCTGAATCCTATGAGCGTCACAAACGTCGAGGTCCTTCCGAGTGAATCCCACCCAATGAAGATCAGCGTCCATGGCAAACCGTCTGAGAAGACAGCTGCCTAATTGCCCACCGGCACCCATGACTAATACTTTTTTCACCCTACGAAACTACGACGAACACTATATTTGTTTTAATCAAAAGTTAACTTTGGCACGTCTCTTGTAATAAACACCCCATGAAAAAGTCTCTACTTCTATTGTTTGCCTTGATGGCATTGACATTTGTCACCCAAGCCCAAACCTCGAATAAAAAATCCGATTCATCGAAAAGTAAAACCGAAAAGGTTCACAAGGCTGTTCAACACATCATAACGTTCAGCGCAATGTCCGATGTCCATAACGAGAATAACTTTGAGTTGTTGCTTGACAGTCCGCAATTTGGATTAGACTTCAGTTACCGCAAACAAGACCACACCAAGTTGTTTTCAAATGGCATCAGTTTGGGATGGCAGCCCATCGCTACAGCAGATAATGAAATTGAGACCCCTGGGTATGAAGGAACACTTAAGGCTGTGAATCAAATGATACATGCGCATTATACGGTGACTGTTTCCCCGTTCAAACAGAAACGTTTCCAGCCCTATATCGAAGGCATTGTCGGCGCAAAAGGCGTGGCGCTTTCTTCATCTTACGATTACGATGATCCACAACAAGCAGATGTTAACGACATCCCATACTTCTCGGCGACCCTAAATTATGGATACGCAGGTGGGTTTAGGCTTGGCGTGACAGAACTTATTTATCTCGATGTGAGGTATGCAAGGATTCAATCTGGCGACTTAAAAAGAATTACAGAAATAGATGTTGATACAAACGGTGAACTGTCATATTCTACAGACGAATGGAAAGCGCCTGTCGGTTATTTAAGAGCGGGAATATCACTCACGTTCTAAGACGATCTCATTGCTTCCACTGGCGGCATTCTCGCAGCTGACATGGCGGGAGCAATCCCAGCAACAAGACCCGAAATAACTGCGATACTCATCGCCATCATGACTCTGTCAAAAGAGACCCTAAGTGTAATTCCCAGCCCAGACATATTCACAATAAACATGAGAAGTTCCAGGGCTAAAAGAGCGAGTAGGGCGCCAAATACGCATAGCACAATCGCTTCGAAAAGGAATTGAATGAGGATGAAACTGGATTTGGCACCGAGCGCTTTTTGGACACCGATAATCTTCGTTCTTTCACGAACCGATACAAACATGATGTTTGCTATACTGAAGCAACCCACAAGGATCGCGAAAATTGCAATAAACCAGCCGCCTAATTCAACTTGCGTAAAGATGGAGGAGATGATGCTGGTGAGCATCTCTATTTGGTTGATTGAAAAATCATTCTCATTGGCAGGCCTGACGCGCCTCACACTTCTCAATTGCTGAATAATCTCATCCTTGAGAACCCCCATCTCAACCCCGGGGAGCGCCTTGACCATAATTGAATTGCCATCCATATTGCGGGTATCAAAAATTCGAGGTGCAAATGTGGCTGGGACCATGACGAATTCATCAAACCCGTTAGAAATCATAGATTCTCCTTCTTGGGTAAACGTGCCAATAACCTCAACTCTTTTCCCCCCAATTTTAAGTTTCTGACCTAGCACCTCTTCCGAACCGAAGAGGTTCATTGCTATGTTATATCCCACTATCGCCACAGGGCTCCCGGAAGCACTTTCTGAACCGTTAAAAAACCTGCCCGACGCCAGATCTAGACTAATCACACCAGGATAAGTATGTGAAACAGCGGCCACGGCAACATTGGGATATGCGTTTTCGGATGCTTCAAGATTAAACGCACCTTTCATTTGAAAAGCGACGTCAGAAGCTTGAGTGAGTCTCCCCGCGAGCTCTTCAGAATCGCGTAGTGAAGGCTCTCTCCTTTGGACATACTTCCACCACGGGTAATCACCCCCCATACTCCACGGCCATTTGCTTACAAAGAGGACATCGTCATCAAGCATACTGAATGATTCCATCAAATCATCCTCCATAGAATCGACGACCGCAAATATTGAGCTAATCACAAAAATGCCCACCATGACGCCTAACAAAGAGAGAAAGGTTCTCAGTTTATTCACAACAATAGCGCTCCATGCGAAGCTTAAACTTTCTCTTAATAATCGCAGCCACATCATA
>JAPKBK010000202.1 GCA_028823435.1 Flavobacteriales bacterium | reverse complement strand
CAACAAAATGTTTTGATCATTGATTTTGTTAATTGAGTTGGTTTCTAAAAAATCACTGCCTGCTAATTCTTCAATGATTCTCTCGGATTCAAAGAACACATTGATGTTGTTCAACTTGATGGTTGAGAGAATAAAAAGTGTCACAAATAAAAAAAGAAACGTGTTTTTATATTTCCATATTTTTTGATACAGTCTGGTCATACATTTTATGTTTCAGTCAACAGAGACATTTCTACTCAATAAATTTGAATTTATTCGTGGCAAATCTATAACCATATAGATCAGTTTGCCTCTTAATAAATCGCATGTGAACCCCAAAAAACCCCAAAAAACATACTGTCCCCATATGATAAGGCCCATTAATTAAAGTGATTTGAGTTGAGCTCAGAAATGGGGGTCTGAAAATATTTGAGATTAGTCTTCTTGTTATTAGACATTTACAATGTTTGTTGTATTTTTAGAGGACCTAAATTAAAGAAAAAATGAGGTTTGTACTTTTTTTATCCCTCCTGTCCTTCAATTCGTTGTTTGCACAGACCATCCTCTTAGAAGAAAATTTCTCAAGCTCTTCTCAAAGCGGTTTGCCTGTCTTGTGGAGCCAATCTACCCTTTCAAATGATGGCGGTTGGTTGAGTGGAACAAGTAGCGCCTTGCAGAGTCAATACTGGGGTATTGCACCTCACGGCACCTTTGTCGCTACAAATGATGATGCGTGTGATTGCAATAAAAGTGCAGATTATCTGATTACGCCTCCTTTAAATTTCACAGATTTAGACAATGCCATTTTATCCTTTGCGGGTTATTTCTCAGGGCAAGCTTTTGAAGGCAGCACAGATCGGGCGACCATTGAGTATTCTTTAAATGGCGGTGCCTCATGGATTGTGTTGACTGAAATCGCTGGAAATGGAAATGCCGACAATACAGTCTGGGAAAATCACAATGTAAACCTCTCAGAATTAATTGCATACAATGATGTTTTGCTGGCGTTCCACTACGACGACGATGGGGGATGGATGTTTGGTTGGGCAATCGATGATGTGGTTATTTACGAACCAGTAGGATTAAATGCGGAGATGACCATGTTGACTTTCCCTTCAAATGTTTCATTGGGTTCTTCAGTCAATATTGAAGGTGTCATCACCAACACAGGAACAGACGTCATAGAGAGTTTTGATATTGTGTGGTCACAAGGTGGCTCTATGTCATATTCACAATCATATGGCAACCTTAATATCTCGTCAGGCAACTCTTATAATTTCACTCATCAAGATCAATTTGTTGCGCAGAGTGCTGGATTGTATCCCATTGATGTGACAGTGACAAATGTCAATGGTCAACAAGATGAAGACCTCTCAAATAACAGCCTCAGCAATTCCATCATGGTTATTGAGTATGGACAGATTTACAGTGGTGGGTTTCAAAGAGACTACATCTATTTTAAACCCAGTAGCGCTCCAGAAAACAGTCCTTTGGTCTTTGTATGTCACGGTTATGGTGGTAATGCGCAGGACATCATGAATTATTCTCATTTTAATGATTTGGCGATTGAGTATGGATTTGCGGTATGCTATCCTCAAGGCATTCAAGACTCTGGTGGAAATACGTTCTTCAACGTTGGATATGATTTTCAAAACAATGAAACGGTGGACGACGTGGCATATCTGGAGGATTTAATCAACGTGTTTTCAACGGATGGTTCTGTAGATCCAGACGAGGTCTTTTGTACGGGGATGTCAAATGGTGGAGATTTTTGTTATTTGCTTGCATGCGAAGCCTCTGAATCTTTCCGTGGAGTAGCGCCTATATCTGGAATGATTATGCAAGATATTATGGACAATTGCACCCCGTCTCAAAATGTGGGTATTCTAGAGATTCATGGCACGCAAGACAATATCACCTATTACAATGGAGACTATAACAACCAAGATGGTTGGGGGGCGTATCCGAGCATCCCCGCGACCATCGACTTTTTTGTGGACTTGTATGGTCTGGCATTAAATTCAACCGGTAATTTTCCCAATATTTCTTCCAATGATGGAAGTTCCGTATCGTACCAAAAGTATGGTGTAGAAGACGAGTGCGCCAAGGTATGGCTGTATACAGTAAGCGGAGGTGGACATGATTGGCCTGGAGCATATGGAAATATGGACATCGATTCAAGTACAGAGGCCTGGTTGTTCTTTGACAGTCTATGTGGCGATGCCCCATCTTCTGGGTGTACTGATTCCGTAGCGTGTAATTTCAACCCCGCGTTAACTGAAGATGATGGTTCATGTATCTATGCCGCGGACGGTTATGATTGTGAAGGTGTGTGTTTAAATGACTTTAATGGCGATGGTGTGTGTGATTCCATTTGTCCAGAAGACCTTAACGCAGACGGATACATCACAATTCAAGATATACTCCTCATACTTAGTGAATTTGGATGTGTCTCATTATGCGAAAATGATATAACTGAAGATGGTTTTGTCACCGTTGATGATTTATTACAAGTCCTCAGTGAGTTTGGAAATACATGTTCCTGAATAGTCGACTTTTGCGCAACAACTGCCATGTACTTTTATGCCTATTAAATTAAACAAAATATGAGGTTTCTATTTTTTCTATTTATCCTATCCTTCAACTCTGTATTTGCACAGACCATCCTGTTGGATGAAGACTTTTCAAGCGCGACTCAAGATGGTTTGCCGAACTTGTGGAGCCAGTATACACTTTCAGATGATGGCGGTTGGCTTAACGGAATGAGTAATGACTTGCAGAGTGACTGGTGGGGTATTGCACCTCACGGCACCTTTGTCGCTACAAATGATGATGCGTGTGATTGCAATAAAAGTGAAGACTACCTGATTACGCCTCCTTTAAACTTTGGCGAGATAGACAACGCCATTTTATCCTTTGCAAGTTTTTTTTCCGGTGAAACATTTGAAGGCAGCACAGATGTGGCGACCATTGAGTATTCTTTAGATGGAGGCGACTCGTGGATTGTGTTGACAGAAATAGATGGGAATGGAAATTCAGACAATACAGTCTGGGAAAACCACAGTATCAATCTCTCAGAAATACTTGAATATAGTGACGTTCTACTTGGATTTCATTATGACGACGATGGGGGATGGATGTTTGGTTGGGCGATTGATGATGTCCTCATTTATGAACCTTTTGGATTAAATGCGGAGATGACTTTGTTGACTTTTCCGACAAATATCTCATTGGGTGCAGCGGTTAATATTGAAGGAGTCATCACCAACATAGGTGCAGAAACGATAGAGAGTTTTGATATTGTTTGGTCACAAGGTGGCGCCATGTCCTATTCACAATCCTATGAAAATCTTTCTATATCGTCAGGAAACGCATATGATTTTACGCACCAAGATCAATTTTATGCTGAAAGCGCTGGATTATATCCCATCGATGTGACGGTGACAAATGTGAATGGTCAGCAAG
>JAPKBK010000201.1 GCA_028823435.1 Flavobacteriales bacterium | reverse complement strand
AACAACAAGGGAAAATAATAAATGTTTCATAATTTGATTTGATTGATAAGCGGCGAATGTATCGTTTTTATAAGGTCAAACAAATTAATAACCGATCTATTTTTGAACTAGAAAAGCGCACTTGGAGGTTCTTAATTACCTCTGAACAGCTACTTGACGCACAGAAAATCCAGCATCACCACGGAGCGTGATTGAATACAATCCAGTTGGAAATTCGCTCAAGTCGAGTGTCGTTATTCCGTCGCTCCCAGAAACCGGTTCAGAATAAAGGATGCGACCTTGTCCGTCGTATATCTCAACCGAAGAGACGCCACGTTCAGCAGTGAATTGCATCGTTACAAATGACGAAGTGGGGTTTGGGCCTAAGGTAAAAGGAAGAGGGTCCAAATCATTCAAGCCATAGACATCATCAACATATACATTCCCATCTTCGATACAGCCATTAGAATCTGTGACAATAACATTGTACACACCATCCTCAAGCGCATTCGGATCTGCCTCCTCCCCGGTTGTGGAATCATACCAAACAAACGTATAATCACCTGTCCCTCCTTCAGCGGTTGCGGTTCCCACGCCAGATGCCCCCCCCATGTCACCTGTAGCATCAAGTGTAATTTGTAAAGGTTCAGGACCTTCTACCTCGATTTGAATGGATGCTGAACACCCATTAAGATCTGTTGCAACGACTGAATATGATCCCACGGATTGATTATATATTCCTGTGAAATTCTGATATAAAGGTGAATTCCCCAACGCAAAAAACACAGAATCTGCAGCACCTACTGCGCCTGAAGCAATCACAATGATTGAAGCATTGTCGTCAAAACACAAGACATTTGACGCATCAACAGTAGAACTCAGAGACAAATAACAGCAAGAACCATCTTCTAAAGTTGCCTCAACCTCGAAATTATTTGCAGTATCATCCATGCACCCAGAACACGACGAATTATCTCCCCCACACACCAAACATTCATCGAAATAAAGACAATTCCCAATATCAGTAATCGCGAGTTCGCTGTAATTACACGCTAAAACGTCTATACATCCCAGTGTCGGATCACAATCTAAAATCAAAAGATCCAGCGAGTTTGCCACATTGAGTCGACCACCAGTGACGGTTTCCGTGAGCAGTTGTTCAGTTTGGTCCACACCATCATAAATAAACCCGATGACCAAATCTGCTGTCCCTTGTGGGTCAACAATAGCGTTCGATGCAATCGAAGAACATGGTGCACTGTACATCAAGGCAATTGCACCCGCCACACATGGGCTGGCAAACGATGTCCCTGAAGTATTTGAATAGTTATTGCTTCCAGAAGGAAGGTATACATTTTCTCCCGGTGCAGCCAAGTCAATCGTCGTCGCTCCATAAGCGGAGAATGTTCGAACGTCATTGTCGTTCGTGGCAGTGACAGAAACCATGTAATCAGACCCACATCCCGTAGGCATGTCACCTTGTGTGTCAATGTTATAAGCTGCGTTTGCCGTCGCACCACAATTCAATATCCCGACAGATCCCAAATCGTCATAATACGCACACCAAATCGGGTAATTCGCAGGGTTCGCCAAATCGATTCCCCAAGAAGCGTTTGTCGCGACAACGAACGCGCCCTTTGTTCCACCGGTCGTGTTGTACAAGTCCCTCATGACATGCGGGTAGCTGTAAGCAGACACAACATTCGATTCAGTCAGCCCACCCATTTGGACTTGCATAATACCGACATCCCAATTCACTCCCACTCCACCTATGCCATTGTCCCCAGTGGCACCTATCATTCCGCTTACAGCTGTCCCATGATTCCCAGTTGCGACACCATCATTGTTCATCACAGCATTCCATCCATTAACATCGTCAACATATCCATTTCCGTCATCATCAATGCCATTGCCTTCAATCTCGAGGTCATTTGTCCAATGATTGTCGATCAAATCGGGGTGGGAATAATTTGAACCACTCCCCTCTAGCACGCAAACGACGATTCTGTCACCACTGTCGGTGTACCCTCCGGTTGTAATATCCCAGGCTAAGTCGCTGTCGATGTCGTGATCTGAATTTTCAATATGATGCCATTGGGCACTGATGCTGGGGTCATTTGGAATCGTTTCTCTATCCTCTACATAATGATTAAACTGCACAGCTTCCACACGAGAGTCTTCTGCAATCAGGTTGATCATCAACTCTCCCTCCGGATAATTTTCATCAAATGTGAAGAGGATAATATGTGACAGAGGGGACAATACTTCTTCAAATGTTAAGCCCAAATAATACCCACCAAGCACCCTGTTTTCTTTTTCAAATTTTTCGATTTCAGGAGCGTCATGAAACATGACGAGTAGCTGCCCAGGCACTGCTTCGCCAGGCAATCCATACGCAGGGGTTTGAGCTGAAGTCGGAGAAACAAAGCCCATCAAAAACAGGACGATACACAAAAATCCAAGATATGATTTATTCATAATGAAGATAAAGATTCAATTTTAAAACAGGTACGTAAATATATGCCCGAAAATTAGGCACACAAAAAAGCCCAGACCTAAATGATCTGGGCTCTTTTAATTAAAAAATTAAATTATCAGAAACTTAGTTCTGAACAGACAGTCTGCGTACTGATGTGCCGTTGTCATTGCGAATCACAATCGTATACGTTCCCGTTGAAAGATTTGAGAAGTTAAATGTCGTTGCGCCCTGGAGCACCAATGCATCCTGTGTAAATACGACTCTTCCAGTTGCATCAAGAACTTGCATGTTGACATCTTGCATCAAGGTGCTGACTTGTAATGTAATCGCTCCTGAAGTAGGATTTGGGAACAGACCGAAAGCAAGAGGGTCAATGTCATCAATGCCGTTAAAGACGATTGTCACATTTACAGTACCGTTACAACCATTGGCATCTGTAGCTTTCACAAAATATTCTCCAGCAGCTAGTGCAGACGAATCGACTTCGTTTCCGTCAGAATCATACCATACAAATGTGTACTCACCAGAACCTCCTGTCGCAGAAGCGGTGCCGACACCAAGCTCTCCAGCTGTTTCATCCGTCGCTGAAGCCTCAACCATGATTTCTGTTCCTTCACCTACTGTGACCTCCATTGTGGAAGAACACATGTTCGTATCAGAGTCCATTGCTGAAACAGTATATGTTCCTGCAAGAACCATAAATTCTCCAGTCTCATTTGATTCCATGCCTAAAGTATAGGTCACAGTTTCTGTTGAACCCGATACCGTTGCAGTGATCATACCCTCACCACCAAAGCAAACTGCGTCAGTTGCAGATAGAGAAAGAACGAGATAGCAGCATGACGCATCATCTTCAGTTGCATCTGCACTGTAGTTTGTTGCCATCATATCTGTACAACCATCCACTTCTAATTCGTCACACACACCATCTTCGTCTGTATCCATGAGGCAGTTGCCATCACAATCGTAGAACTCTTGAGCATATTCACA
>JAPKBK010000200.1 GCA_028823435.1 Flavobacteriales bacterium | reverse complement strand
ACTCCATTAATTCTGCGATCATCATCGCAGTTGCCCCCCAAACCAATCTTGATTCTAATAAAAAGCCCGGCACCATCATCCCTTTGACATCGTACGATTTCCAAGTCTCTGTGTCTGAAATATGTGACATTTTACATCCCAGAATATTTGAAACTTCTCTCTCATCTGGAGACCAAATCGGACATGAAGGCAGCCATGCAACATACGGCCTCACGTAGAAATTACTGGGCGGAATATATAAAGGGGTAAGTGCGCCTAATACATTTTCCCTGTGAACTGCTACGCCTAATTCTTCACGACATTCCCTGAGTGCCGTATCGATGTAATCTGTGTCGCTGAGCTCCACTTCTCCCCCTGGCATGCCCACTTGTTTTGAGTGTACACCATCGTATTCTGCCCGCTCTATCAAAACACCTTCAATCTCCCCTTCATGCGTCGGGTACA
The DNA here is from genome assembly GCA_028823435.1 of Flavobacteriales bacterium. GTDB lineage: Bacteria > Bacteroidota > Bacteroidia > Flavobacteriales_D > Sanyastnellaceae > UBA974. Next base: position 3,074 of record JAPKBK010000200.1, on the reverse strand, counting down.
TTAACCACAAAACGGCCGCTTTTCGAGCAGATTCCAAATCAGACATCGCAAAAGAAGCGGGGCGATAGGGTGGCGCAGCTTTTATTTGGGCCAGCAAGCCCGGCAATGGGCCAGCAAGCCTCTTGCTTAAGGCAATTACCTGTTCAGGAACATTCTCATATGAGAAGTTGAAAATTTCTTTATTCAGATTCACGCCTGCAAGGTCGCTCGGTTCTACCTTCGTCCAATGCAAGTTCCCCTAATAGATGAAATCAATGGATTCCCTCCGGTCACAGAAAGTCAGAAGGATGGGATTCTCGCTGTGGGTGGAGCGTTAAGTGCCACATTGTTGTTATCAGCATACGAAAAAGGCATCTTCCCATGGTATAATCCAGGAGAAATGATCATGTGGTGGTCTCCCGAAGTTCGGGGAGTGATTCATCTAGATGGATTAAAAAAGCACAAGAGCATGCGGAACGAACTCAATAAGAAGCGTTACAAAGTCACGTACGACACTTGTTTTGAAAAGGTCATCCGAGCGTGTGCACAAGATCCAAGAGGGGCGGATAAGGGAGATGACGCGGGAACATGGATCGGAGAAGACATGATCGAAGCATATACTGGCCTACACAAGCTAGGAATGGCGCACTCCGTTGAGGTTTGGCTTGAGGATGACCTCGTGGGTGGATTATATGGGGTATCCATAGGAAGAATGTTCTTCGGTGAGAGCATGTTCTCAAAATCAACAAATGCGTCAAAAGTAGGTCTGTTTCATTTGGCCGAAAAACTTAAGAATTGGGGGTTTGGCCCGATTGATTGCCAAATGATGAACAGTCACATTGAGACACTTGGTGCTGTCCCCATGAGCAGAGAAGATTTCGGCGTAGTTCTTAGTAAGTATCTTAGGGCAGGGGAAACAATAAAAGGTTCTTGGACAGAGTAACAATGCAACGAATGACATCATATTTCGTACTTAGAAGACGCTTGGCCAAGGCATGGCTGAAACTCCTTGGATGGCGCTTTAGAGGTCAGGACCAACCCAGTCGGTGGGATCTCATTATGTTTGTGAGTCCAGCACAGGGTGAGATTTTAAAAATGCAACATCGGTGGATGACATTTTTAACATCAAATCCTTCGAAGTGGGTTGAATTGGCGAATCCTGAAGAAATCGCACAAATACGGAATACAAAGAACACGCTACTCATCAAATGGGATGACACTATAAATAAGGAGGCACTCTATGAAGTGCTTTTACATGCACGGAATAACAAAGTTAGAATCTCGGCGTGTGCATGGGACACGACGCACAAAGCCATTAAGTTTCATTCTCAATTCAGACCCTCTCCATATCCTGAACGGGACCTCAGATACCTTTCTCGGTTTTTCGTGTATTTCAAGAAAATTTGAATTAACATGTTATTAACAATAAGCGCTGTTTCGTTAACAAGCCGTTAATATCTGGACACTTTACGATGTGATATATCTTGAGTCTACGGCTAAATTGCCTGCATAACCACTAACCTTAAAACCAGACTTAACATGAAGATGGACAAGTATGACTTAATGATATTAGATATCATCCAATCTCACAAAATGGACAACCAAAGTCACATTAGATTGAGCGTCTTAGAACGTAATTTCTGGAAATGCATTGAGGCCGATACCGATCTCCATGTAGGACAAGCGAGAATTGGAGAACGAATCACCAACTTATATTTAGATGGTTTGATCCAAAACAAAGACGGTTACACGCTTACCAAGAAAGGAAGAGAACAGCTTTCTTTCGCTCCTTGGAAAAAAGAAGGCGCATTAATCTAAAAAATCGTTTTATCGACCAATAATAAAGGGGGCTCCATATGGGCCCCCTTTATTATTGGTCACAATGTGTGAGAAATCCTTACTTGACAGGAGGTTTCTTAGGCTTCTTAGGCTTCTCTGTTTCCTTTTCAGAATCATCTTCTGATTCATATGACTCTTCAAGTATTTCTAATCCTGGATATTTTTCCTTCCAAAATTCAAGTTTACTGTGGTCTCGTACGGTAATTATTGTTCGCCTATCAAGTCTTACTGTGATATTCGGTTTTAATTCTTTTTCTCTCTTTTTACGTGCCATGCTATCGTTAATAAATATTTCGCCTTAGGGATAATGCGAATGAACACCAATTAAGACCAATACCATCGTTTTTTTGTAATAATTACTAAGATGTTATAGTTAATTGGTAAATCCCCGAAGATTTCATTCTTTTAACGCAACAAACTCACGACGCCTCTTAGTTCTTCAGCATCGACATCGTAGCCCTGAACCTTCATCACCCACTGATACATTCCATCTGGGGCGAAATAATCACCACCATTAATATTACCCATCCAAGAATCCTCAAAAGAAGTCGTTGAATAAACAACATCTCCCCATCTGTTATAGATCACAAGCTCGAAGGATTCAATCTGTCTTCCAATAATTTCAAAAGCGTCATTTAAGCCGTCGTTGTTTGGCGTGAAAGCATTCGGTATATAAATAATCACTGATCCGTAAAGGTGCACAGTCGCAACATCAAAACATCCATTGTTTGTCGTGACTGTTACAGCAGCATCATACTCATCCAACCCATCATAATTGTGAGTCACCTCCCTTTGGTAGCCAAATGCGCCATCACCAAAGTCCCATATAAAATTGAATGCACCGAGGAAAGGCTCAACGGGATTTGTGATCACATCGAAATCATAAGTGTCATCACCTCTATCGTAGCGAACGATCGTCGCCTCAACAGTTTCCACATCGACGCGCATTGACGCACTTATGTCGTACTCACAATTGTCGACGACCATCACTTCATATGTCGTTCCTACTGTGGGAGATACTGTATGCGCCAATTCACTGTCTATAAAATTCTGCCAAAGTATTTGATAAGGCAGCTGCCCCCCCACAACGTCCAACTCCATAATGGTTTGTGCCCCATTGCAAAGCAGTGTGTCGTTTGAAATAGATATTTCAAGTGGATCATAAGGAACTTCAAAAAGCGTTTGCAGATAAAGATCCCGATCACATCCATCATGAATGTAAATTTCCATCAAGTGATTCGTCAGGGAAGTATGGT
>JAPKBK010000020.1 GCA_028823435.1 Flavobacteriales bacterium | reverse complement strand
GCTGGAGTGCCTTTAATTTTTGTTCTTGTTCTGAAGCCATATTTATTTGTTTTTAACGAAGATATCTCACGTGGTACGTAATGGATTTACGTTGTGGTAATTCATGTGTATTTGCGGGTCCTGGTTTCATATGTGTTCGTTATTGTAGTCCAAACCCTGCAAGCACTTCTGAAGCGTGATCTTTGCATTTGGGTTTAGAGATAATCTCAATAATCTTCCCATTCTCGTCAATTAAAAATGTCGTTCGGTGGGTGCCATCGTACACCTTTCCCATAAACTTCTTCTCTCCCCAAACGCCATATGCTTGGTGCACGCTTTTATCTTCATCTGCCAGCAAATCAAATGAGATGTCGTATTTGGCGATAAACTTCAGATGTTTTGCTTCCGGATCGGGACTCACACCTAGAACTTGAATGCCGTGCTTTGTGAGTTCAGAAAAGTTTTCAGTGAGGTTACAGGCCTGAGATGTACAGCCAGGTGTATTGTCTCTCGGGTAGAAATAGAGCGCCAGCTTACTGCCAGAGTATGCTGAAAGTGAACGCGATGTGCCACTTTGATCTTTTGACAGGAAATCGGGAGCACTGTCTCCTACAGACAGATGAGAAATACATTTTACCATAACAGAAATTTACGGACTTTAGGGAGTTACTTTGTAGGCTGAATGACGAATGTTATCAATAATAATCCACAAGCAGACCAAACATTTTGTGACGTTGCTTTGCCCGCGGCACTCCCGCGTGTATTGACGTATCGTTGGCCGGGCGGAGAGGAGCCTCCCCGTGTAGGTATGCGGGTTGTGGTGCCCTTGGGAAACAGGCGGCTTACAGGTGTGGTGTGGGATGTTCATTCTCGCGTGCCTGTTGACTATACTGCAAGAGAGATTGAGGCAGTCGTCGATAACAGACCTGTATTGACGCCACATGGCGTGTCGCTTATGACGTGGATGTCTGAGTACTATTTATGCGCGTTAGGGGACGTCGTGTCTGCGGCGTTACCCTCAGGGATGAAACTTGCAAGTAAGACCAGAATACGATTGAACCCCGATATTTCTGGTGCGCAGGATAGCAGGGGAAATGAGGAAGGGTTAAACAATGCATCAGTCACCTTGCTCAATGCCTTGCATGTGAAGGAAGGCATGGACCTGAGAGAGATCGCTGAATTTCTCGGTGTCAAACATCCTCAAAATATTGTTCGGTCTTTAATAGATAAAGGCTTAGCTGTCTCTGAAGATGAGTTAAAGGAACGGTACAAGTCTTTGAAGAAGACGTATGTAAGTATCTCAAAAGAGGTGCTTGAAGAAGCGGAGGTTTTGCGTGCCGAATTAGACAGAGTTGAGAAACGCGCTCCAGCACAAGCACGGGCACTTTTGGCATATTTGGATTTGGCCCCTAAGGGAGAAGCTGTACTCAAGACCAAACTTCAAAAACAAGCAGATGTAAATGCTTCGGTCATCAAGAAATGGGTTGAACGAAATGTATTTGTCCTGGAAGAGCGCGAAGTAGATCGAATCTCTAGGTATGAAGGTGAGATCAAATCATTGCCCATCCTTTCGCCGCATCAAACCAGAGCGTACAAAGAGGTGAGAGAAGCCCTTGTGAAGCGCAAGCCTGTTTTGCTGCACGGAGTCACAGGGTCAGGAAAAACAGAGCTCTATGTTCATCTGATTGACGAAGCTTTAAAAGCGGGCCAGCAAGCACTTTTTCTTGTTCCTGAGATAGCACTGACAACACAACTTATTGTCAGATTACAAAAGTTTTTCGGCGATTCCGTCCGCGTGTACCATTCGCGATTTAACGCTTCAGAACGCACAGAGACATGGCTGAAAATCCTCGATGAAAACAAAGGGTCTCTCATCGTGGGGCCGAGGTCTGCGATCTTCCTGCCTTTCAAAAACCTCGGATTAATTATCGTGGACGAGGAACACGAACCGAGTTACAAACAACAAGATCCCGCCCCGCGATATCACGCACGTGATGTCGCAATATGGATGTCGGCGCAAATGAAAATACCGATTGTTTTAGGTTCTGCGACGCCTTCTGTAGAAACGGTTTGGAATACCCAGGAGGGGAGAATGGCAAGGGTTAACCTCATGGAAAGATATGGGGGTGTCATGTTGCCTGAGATCCTGGTGGCTAACCTTCAGAAAGAACACAAACAGCGAAGTATGCGTGGCGGGTTTTCAAAACGCTTACGCGACTTGATGGCGGAAACTCTGGACTCTGGGAAACAGATTATTTTGTTCCAAAACCGACGTGGCTATGCACCATCATGGCAATGTGATGCGTGTGGAGATGCTGTAATGTGTGAGAGATGTGACATACCGTTGACACATCACAAAAAGATGTTTGGTCTTCACTGCCACCATTGTGGGTATCACATTTCCCCTCCGCCCAAGAAGTGTGGCGCGTGTGGAAGTCACTCAGTCAAGCCAAAAGGACTAGGGACTGAACGTATTGAAGAAGAACTTGCCGAGCTGTTTCCGAAGGCAAAAGTGTCTAGAATGGACCTGGATACAACAAGGAGCAAGTCAGCGCATTCCAGAATTCTTGAAGCATTTGGCAACCATGAATTGGATATTCTGGTAGGGACTCAGATGGTGAGTAAGGGCCTTGATTTCCAAGATGTGGGCCTTGTAGGCGTGATGAGTGCAGATAAAATGTTGACTTTTCCAGACTTTAGGTCTTTTGAAAGAGCCTACCAAATGCTCACGCAAGTCAGTGGTCGTTCTGGTCGTTCTTCTGAGAGGGGCAAGGTCGTGATTCAAACATTTTCTCCGGACCATTGGGTGATTCAGAGAGTTATCGCGGGCGACCACGACAAACTCGTGGCGCATGAGCTTTTAGAACGCAAAAACTATGGCTATCCTCCTTTTGTACGATTGATTCGCATCTCCTTAAGCCACAGTGACGAATCACGTGTTCGCAAAGGAGCGGAAGTCTTGGCCTTGAGGTTGCGTCAAAGGTTTGGGGATGACAGAATAATAGGTCCAGATATTCCAGCAATCTCTCGGGTGAATGATTTGTTCCGCCAACAACTTATGTTGAAATTCGAAAGAGATGTAAGTCCCGCGAAGTACAGGGATATTCTACTTGAAGATATCGATGATTTTATGACCGACCCAAGATGGAAACGCCTTCGCCTTAAGGTTGACGTAGACCCAGTTTAAAGCTCTGGTCGATATCTGTGCCGCTGACATGAAGAACCGCGGCATTTTGCATGACGCGCGGCAATCTTTCAAGAGAAACGTTCGTTTTTCCCGCAGGAATATCAATGGCCATAGAATCTAGCAATTTCCCGCTTAGCGAAAAAGCTGAGATGTTGTAGTTTCCTGGTTGAGCGACTTGAAATGCCAAATTGTTTCCGAGAAGCGTTACGTCAGACGCGTCATTGCTCTCGACCATGTCAACCCCATTGACCTCGGCTTCGAATTGGTGAAAAGTGACTTGATTAGATCCGCTATTTGCGACGCCCAGAATGTGATTCGTCTCGTCAAACGATATGTCAGCGGGGCTACTTAACCCAGAGCTTACGACGGTTTCGCTTGAGCTGAAATCATTACTGAATCGTGTGATTCTGTTCGGTGACCATGAGCTCACGTAATATCGTCCATCCGAATCCATGTCAATCCCATCACAGTTTCCCAATCCAGTCCCGTTGACGATTGTTGTCAATACGCCACTTTCAATATCTACCGCAAGAATATCTGCGTTGCCTCCCCAATTCACAATGACTGCCCTGCCATTTTCTGTGTCAACGACGATGCCGTTAGGTGTCGATCCTGTATTTCCTACAAGCGTAGACACACTCATGTCGGCAGGGTCAGTTGCATCGACCTTTAATATCCTGCCTGAACCGAAATCGCTGACAATGAGGATTCCGTCCCCGTCATTCCCCATCCCGTTTAAAAAGCTCGCGCCAGCCACGGATGCAGTACCAATTTGTTCCGCGGTATTAATGTCATAAGCGCGAATGAGATTGTTGTCAATCACGAACAACACCTCGCCCATGACCTCCATGCCATGTGTCGCATTTGCACTTCCGAAGAATTCCCAACTGTCTCCTAAATCTGATGTTGACAGCATTGTTGAGGCACCACAACTCACAAACCACTGCGACCCATTTGGGTCATATTCTACAGCCTCTATATTTGATGGCGTTTGTGCGAGGGTAGGAGCTGCAATTAAAACGGCAATTATAGTGGCAGTTAATATGGGTAGTAATGTTTTCATAGGATTGTTTTTTATTCTGTAAATTTTAAGTTCGCGCGCCAAAGATTGCACTACCGACGCGAATCATTGTTGATCCTTCATCGATTGCGATGTTCCAATCTCCGCTCATCCCCATGGATAAAGTGTCGAAGTCGGTGCCCATTGATGGGGCGAGTTCTTCGAAAAGTGAACGTAAACCTTTAAATTCCTTGGCAATTTGCGTGGTGTCTTTTGTGTATGTCGCCATCCCCATGAGTCCTTTGATGCGAATGGATGTATTTCCGAACGTTTCATTCCCATCCCCCGACAACGCTAACAAGGCTCTAAGCTCGTCTTCCAGAAATCCGAATTTGCTTGATTCCTCTGCGATGTGAACTTGCAGAAGTACATCTAAAGGTTTTGGGTTTTTGTGTTGGGCAAGCGCTTCATAGATGCGTGTTGAATCTACAGCGTGAACTAGATGCGACAAAGGGGCCACAACTTTTGCTTTGTTGGTTTGAAGATGTCCGATCGCATGCCAACGAATATCGTCTGGAAAGGCATCTGCCTTTTCAACCAATTCAGCCACCCTGTTTTCTCCGAAATCTCGAATCCCTTCAGCATAGGCGCTCGCGATGACGTCAAGTGGTTGCGTCTTGCTCACTGCAACCAGAGTTACATGTTCGGGAACGGCATCTCGAATCGCATCAATGTTTGTTTGAATCGTGTTGTTATTCATTTTTGTGAGGATGTAGTCCAAACTCATACACAAACAAACCGCTCCTAAGTTTAGGTTCTACCCATGTGCTTTTCGGAGGCAGTGTGTTTCCAGCATCAGAAACAGAAATGATTTGATCGATGGGAATAGGGTGGAGTGCAAAAACCACCTTGTTGTCGAGGTCTTTAACGACATCCTTAAGTTTAGACTCCTTCTTGCTTGAACCATTTGAGCCAGCGATGTATTTGAGGTTGGGACTATTTCTAGAATCTTCAATCCCCAACAATGGGTCTAAAATCTCATCATTGAGCCAACCAGCATCAATTCTCGTCCCGGAGTGGTCTTCTTTTAACACCAAACGCCATTCTCCTTGCTTTGTAATGATATCAATACATCCACGACAAGATTCTTGATGGTCTGATTTTTCAATCCTAAGGACAGAGTCTATGGCTTTTATTTTAGTTAAAAGAAGTTCTATGTCTCCATCCCAGTTTCTGACTTCTCGATGATATCCGAGAATACTTAATTCTTTTGCAGGTAAGATAAAGGCCAATATCCGATCAACTCCAGGTTCATTTGGGTGTCGGTGAAGCATCTTTATGGATGACGCCAATCGGTGATGGCCATCGGCGAGGTAAAGCGTGTCTAAAGGGTCAAGAACTTCAGAAAACCCCTCATTTAGTTCAGGATGGATAAGCCATATGGAATGTCGGATACAATCTGTCGTCGTAAAATCGCAATCTGCTGCACGGCTTTCAGTGATATCTGAGATGGCACTGTTCAGTTCATCTTCGCCTTCATGTCCAGATTTCCTCGCACAGAGGATAGGCTCAGCATGAAACCCCACTGTTTCTAGATAACTGACAAATAGATCTTCACGTTTCTCTAGTGTAAGTTCATGGGTTAAAATGCCTCCGTCTTCACATTTCGGCAGGTCTAAAACGGCAATGATTCCAGTAAAAGTACCGAGGGGAGTCATTTGACGATAAATCGCATAGACAGGACCTTCGGTCCCTTCTAGCCATCCATTGTCGAGAAATTTGTCATACCCCTTTCTGACTTCTTTGAAGAAATCTACAGTGCCCCTTTCCGCTGCGATGTCATCCGCTGCATCGGGGTTGATGACTTGTAAATAGCTGTAGGAGTTGTGTTCAAACTTGTCCTTAAGTCCCTTTTTATTGTAACTTAAGTAGGAACGTGACGCAACTAAGTGTGCCAAATGCCTAGGTGGCTGAACCAATCTGAATGGTCTGATCAGGCTCCCCATCTTTATGCGCGAGCTTTTTCCAGTTCGGCAATCTGTGAAGCCAATTCAAGACCGATGCGGTCTTGCGCTTCTCCAGTAGCTGCGCCAGTATGAGGTGTCAATGAAAGTCCTGGGTGAGATAGAACATCCGCCCTTGGTGAAGGTTCCCCCACGAAGACATCAAGGGCTGCGCCGCCCAGATGTCCAGAGTTAAGCGCAGCAATAAGGGCGTCTTCATCGAGAACACCACCTCTTGCTGCATTAATGAGTAGCGCGCCGGGTTTCATTTGGTCCAATTGCGCCTTGCCGATTACGGCAGACCCATCAGGCTGAGCAGGAATATGCAGACTGATAACATCAGAAGAACTTAGAATTTCATCCATAGATACAAGGGGGCATTCAATGGAAAATGAAATGTCTCCAATTTCTAAATCCACATTGCCATCAGTGGCATAAATGTCATTCGCGACGACCTTCATGCCACAGCCCAGCGCATAGGCAGCCAACGACCGACCGATACGCCCGAAACCTATGATGCCCAATGTTTTTCCTCGGAGCTCTGTGCCTTTTCCGTAGGCCTTCTTCAGTGTTTTAAAGTTCTCACTGCCTTCAACAGGCATGGTTCTGTTGCTCGCATGTAACGAACGAGAAAGTGAAAAAATGTGTCCCATGACCAGTTCTGCAACACTCTGAGACGAGGCTGCAGGTGTATTAAAAACAGTCAGGCCTTTGCCTCTGCCGTACGCAACGTCAATGTTGTCCATGCCTACACCGCCTCTCCCTACAAACTTGAGTGTAGGACATGCGTCCATAAGCACTTGTCTCACCTTCGTTGCAGATCTGACAAGTACGCCGTCGATCGCATTTGTGTTGATAAAGCTTTCGAGCTGATCAGCCTCTATGAAGTCTGTATGAACAGTATGACCTCCATTCTTCAGTGCTTCAAGTCCAGATGGGCTGATGCCATCATTTGCGAGTATATTCATCTTGTACGTTCGAGTTCATTCATGACATCAACAAGTACTTTGACACTTTCTAAAGGAAGCGCATTGTACATAGAGGCTCTGTAGCCTCCAATACTTCGGTGTCCATTTATACCGCTAATTCCCGCACTTGCCCACGCCTCGTTAAAGGCATCTTTGTGACGTTCGTCTAAGAGCTTAAATGTTGCATTCATCGTGGACCGGCTGTCGATGTCTGCATGTCCAGTGAACAGTGAATTACGATCTATTTCGTTATAAATAAGGGCCGCTTTTTGATCATTGATAGATTCAATGGCTTCAACGCCTCCTAGATTTTTCAGCCAACGTAACGTCAGGAGCGTCGTGAAAATAGGGAATACTGGTGGTGTGTTAAACATACTGTCCTTTGAGAGATGAACCCCTAGGTCTAAATAAGACGGTATGCTGCGTCCTGTTTTCCCTAGCGCGTCTTTGTCAAAGGCATACATGACTGTACCGGCAGGCCCCATGTTCTTTTGGGCTCCTGCATAGATGAGAGAAAAAGGAGAAGCATCAAATTTCTTACTCATAATGTCAGAGCTCATGTCCGCGACCAGTGGCACGCCAGCTTCAGTAGGCACACCCTTGTACTGTGTGCCGTAAATCGTGTTGTTGCTGGTGTAGTGAAAGTAACTGTGCGTGTCATTCACTTTTGGTGTCGCGGGAATCCCGGTGTAACCACTTTCTTTTGCACTCGCCACAACGTCAATGTTGCCTAGATGCTTTGCCTCTTTAATGGATTTGTTTGCCCATGTTCCAGTATCTGAATAAGCAGCCGACCCACCTTCTGGCAAAAGATTATATGCCGCAGTTAAGAAGGCAAGACTAGCTCCACCTTGCAAGTAAAGGATGTCAAATCTATCGGGCAAACCCAGCAACTCTTTTGTGAGCGCTCTGGTCTCCTCCATTACTGCGACAAAGGGCTTAGAGCGGTGGGACATTTCAATAAGTGACAAACCATTGCTTCCCCAAGACTTCACAGCTTCTGAGGCTTCTAGAAGAACTTCAGGGGGGAGGATGCATGGTCCAGCAGAAAAATTATGGATTTTACTCATGGTTTGTTACCGAAATATAGTTTTTGCAAAGGTCTTAAATGACAGGGACATTTCTATGTGAAATCTTTATTATTTTCCCGCTGCGAAATCAGTGATTTCTTTGTCGGAGGGTGTGACACCACTTCGCATAGATCCAACCAAACTTCCTTGCGCGTCGACTGCGAATTTGTGGAAATTCCATTTGACAGAATTGTCACTCACGCCATTTTCTGCTTCCGACGTCAACCACACATAGACTGGATGCTTTTTTGACCCTTTGACTTTCACTTTTTCCATCATCTGAAACTCAACACCGAAATTTGCTGAGCAGAACGCACTGATTTCTTCTTCAGTGCCCGACTCTTGGTTTGCGAAATCATTGCATGGGAATCCGAGGATGACAAAATTATCTCCGGAATAGGTGTCGTGAAGGTTCTGAAGTCCCTTGTACTGCTTTGTGAAACCACATTTTGATGCGGTATTGACGATTAAGACGCGCTTTCCCTTCAATTGTTCGAATTGAAAGTCTGCGCCATCCAGTGTTTTGCAAGACAAAGAATAAAAATCTACGGGGCTTTTCATGGGATTGTAGGTGTTGACTCCGGCATATGCTTTCCAGCCTAGAAGTCCAGTTAATAATAGCAATACAGATGCGGAAATAAGAATGATCATTTTCATGGGAATGTAATATTTAATATTTAATTAACGTGTTAGTCGAGCGTGTAATGTTCCTGTTTTCAGTTTCCCAAAAATATTTCTTCGAAGTTCAGGTGAACCTCCGTCAATTATTTCTGGATGCGCAAGAACAAGGGGTAGTGTGATGAGTGCAGACAATAGAATGTGGGAAGAGATAACAATTGCATGCTTGATTTCAGGAACGCTAGCACTGCTCAAGAGATTATTGTTGATGTTGTGTTGAATGATGTAAGCAGCAAGATAGACAACGCCGCTTAGAATGATTCCGGGAACCAACTTGTGAAGTAGATTCATGCCTTTTATTTTCATTACCAATACCATCCATGCGCCGATTGCGAGCGCTTGAAACGCTGTGGCAATTGTAACAGCCCATGCAACATTCTGCACATTGTCAGCTTCCATTGCCCACCATGACCCAACCCCCACAGCAATAAGGAATGCGAGTTTGATGAACGCGCCAATCTTCAAGTGATCGGTGGCTCTCATTGTCGCATCACCAATTTTAATGAAACTTCGGAGTGCGACGCACGTAAATAAAATGGTGACAATCGGCGTCGCATAAAGAAAATCCTCTCCCAAAATTAAAACGGTGACTTCTTCAGCGCGAGCGATTAAAAGGACGGTAAGAGGCAATACAAGGAGTGCTAAAGCGTGAACGGCAGCCAGGACAGTGGTGCGAAGTCTGTCTAACTCTTTTTGCATCATGGACATGCCGCTGAACAACACGCTGTCTCCTAATTTTCCTAGAACGGTGACAGGGAGTCCCATTAAATAAGATGATCTGTCATAGAGGCCAATGTCTGTCCAATTGGAGGTTTGGGCGCCTACAACCATGGTGTCCACCTTTCCCGCTGCGTAATTAATCATGTTAAACAAAGTGCTACGCCCACCGTAGCCTACCATCTCTCGCAATGCAGGTTTGTTCATCCAAACACCAACTGGAGAAGGCGCTGCGATCCAGTAGCCAATGCCTAACAAGATGTTTTGCGTGAGAAGCGCAGCGACGTATGCCCATATGCCCCATCCATTTACAGCCAACGTCAAGCCCAGAATTAAGTTGGCAATGACCAAGGCAGTTGAAGAGCAAAAGAACAACGATTTAAAACGCATTTCTTTAATCAACATACTACGAGGGACGACAGAAGCGCCAGAAATAATGAAACTCAGCGCAATCCATCTTAATACCTCGACCAAAACAGGTTGGTCGTAAAAGGATGCGATTGCTGGAGCGGCGAAGAATGTTCCGATAAAGAAAATGATTCCCAGCCCCAAGCTGAAAACAAAAGCGGTTTTTTTGTGGTCTCTGGTAACCTCTGGATATTGAATCAGCGCAGGTCCTATTCCTACTTGCGCGAAAATCTCAATAAACCCGACGACGACTAAAGCAATCGCCATAATACCAAACGCGTCCGTAGGGATAAGGCGCGCTAGGGCAGCAATAAAAACAAGTTGAAGAACGACTTGAACAGTAACATTGACACTTTGCCACTTGAGTGAAGCGCCAAACTTAGGTTCTGTAATGTGTTCAGTCATGCTTAACTGGGAGATTATCTAGCAATGCTGACTGCTCGTTTTTCTCGGATTACAGTCACTCTTACTTGGCCTGGGTAAGTCATCTCATTCATGATGCGGTTTGAAATGTCCAAAGAGAGTTGATCCGATTCGGAATCGCTAACCTTGTCACTTTCTACGAGAACTCTGAGCTCACGTCCCGCTTGAATGGCATATGACTTCGTCACTCCGGGATACTCAAGAGCCAGGTCTTCGAGGTTGCGAAGGCGTTCGATATATGCTTCCACCATTTCACGTCGGGCGCCTGGTCGCGCTCCTGAAATAGCATCGCAAACTTGTACGATAGGCGAAATCAAACTTGTCATTTCAATTTCATCGTGGTGCGCACCAATCGCATTTAAAACCTCTCCTTTCTCACCATTTCGTTCAGCTATTTTCATGCCTAAAAGCGCGTGGGGCAATTCGCTCTCCTCCTCGCTGACCTTTCCGATGTCATGGAGCAATCCAGCGCGTTTTGCAATCTTAGGATCCACGCCAACTTCAGCAGCCATTGTCGCACAAAGATTAGCGACTTCTCTCGAGTGCTGGAGGAGGTTTTGTCCGTAGGATGAGCGGTACTTCATCCGGCCCACCATTCGTACAAGTTCACTTTTTAAATTGTGAATGCCGAGGTCAATACATGTGCGTTTCCCAAGTTCCATGATCTCTTCGTCGATCTTCTTAATCACCTTCGCGACAACCTCCTCAATGCGTGCAGGGTGAATTCGTCCGTCTGTGACAAGTTGATGTAGGGACAGTCTAGCGATCTCTCGTCTTACAGGGTCAAAGCATGACAATATAATCGCTTCTGGGGTGTCGTCAATGATAAATTCGACGCCAGTAGCAGCTTCGAGTGCTCTAATATTCCTGCCCTCTCGGCCAATAATACGTCCTTTAATGTCGTCGTTTTTGATGTTAAATACGGAAACCGAATTCTCCACGGAGTGTTCTGTTGCCACTCTTTGAATGGTCTGTATGACAATCTTCTTTGCGTCCGTATTTGCTTTGAGTTTCGCTTCATCGATGATATCCTGAACCATAGAAGCTGCCTGAATTTTTGCATCTTGAACGGTTTGTTCTATCATGTTCTTTTTTGCATCCTCAGCGGACATGCCAGATATTTTCTCAAGGAGATCAATCGCCTTAAGCCTGTCATTTTCAACATCTGTAGATTTCTTCTCAATCGCTTGTATGCGCTGGTTTATTTTTTCAGTCCCTTTTTCCAGTTGCTTCTCAAGGTCCTTGGTTTTCTCATTTTGTCGGTTGAGATTTTTCTCTGTATTGCGGATTCGCTCTTCTCGCTCATTGAGCTTGCGGTCTAAATCTATGCGCTCGCCTTTTTGTTTTTCCTTTAATTCGAAAAACTTTTGCTTAGCCTGAGAAATCTTTTTCTCTTTAATGCGCTCTCCTTTGAGTTCAGCTTCGCGAATGATACCGTCAGCTTTTGATTTAAGTCCCATCTTTGAAAAGATGAATCCCAGCGCTCCACCGACGATTATGCCGCCGATAATGTATATTATTATTGTAGTTAAATCCATTGAAGTTTGCCTTACGGCTTACCCTTCCATTTCCGATTTAATCCGTTGGAGTAGGTCTTCGATTGCTTGTGTTGACTTTGTGTCGTGCGTATTGTCTTTTTCCGACTTGTTATTTTCAGAAGGTGATGAAGACTCTAGCTGTTTAACACGTATTGACAGCTGAAGTGCTGTCATGGCAAATAAGTCAATTCTGTCTTGTACTGCAAATTGAGATTTTAATTCTTTAATTCTCTCATCGACAGCAGCAGCAGCATCTTTAATACCCTGAACTTCTTCTGGTGAGACAGTTAGAGGATATGAACGCCCTGCGATACTTATGTCAATGGTTTCTTGAGACATTGTAAGATTAATTATTCTGTAAATTCAGACAAGACAAACATGCGTCGATTTCCTCCACCAGCGCATCTATTTGATCGGCTGAAAAGGCAGCTGTGTCATGGCTTTGAATTGTGGGGTTAGGTGATGAAATTTTGCTCGCACTTAGCGCTACTTCGTGTTTATCAACCGTGCGCTCATACTTATTTTGAAGAGCTGTTAACTGTTCTTTTAAGTCTTTTATTTGAGCGTGGGCTTTCTCTTCTTCTACTTTGCGGGCAGAACGTTCCATCTTGTAATCTTGTAGCAAACGGTCTGTTGCGGCGACAAGTTTTTCTGTGGATTCTTTCAGTGTAGGCATGGTGCTAGCTATCTTAACAAATGTAGGTAATTGATTCTAATGATTTGCTAAATTTGGCATGTATTACCCCGTTTAGATTTGTAGTTTTACACCATGCCCCTTAAAACCTCTCTTTTTGTTTTGATTTCGCTTGTGTTTGCTGGATTTTCATCCTTCAGCCAAAACGCTTCCGATACCCTTCATTCTTCTATGGCAGGCCTGATTTCGCCACTTGGGATCCCACTTGTGTTGAGTGGTAATTTCGGTGAATTCAGAGGGAATCACTTTCATACTGGTCTTGATTTCAAGACGCAAGGCCGTGAAGGGTTTCCTGTTCTAGCTGTTGCAGATGGTGTGGTGGCACGCGTGAAAGTGAGGCCTGGTGGTTACGGTAATGCATTATATCTGAAACATAAGAATGGTTCAACCTCGGTTTATGCGCATTTGTCTCTTTACTCGCCTGCGATAGAAGTTTGGCTGCTTAAAAGACAATACGCTTCGAGGTCGTTTGGTATTGATGCTTGCCCTGTGACGTCGGTGTATTTTACGCAAGGTGACACCATCGGCTGGAGTGGCAATTCGGGGTCTTCAGGTGGGCCACACTTGCATTTTGAGATGCGTGACGAACATCAAAAGCCAGTGAATCCTCTGCAATGGGATTTGGCCATTTTTGACTCCCGTTCACCAGAAGTAGGTCGGTTATGGGTTGTCCCAGTGGATTCTCGTGGATTAGAAAACAGAGATGCCGTAGTGAAAGTGAATAAAGGTGACACAGTCACACTTCCTGCCGGATATGTAAATCTCTGTGTAGAAGCCAAAGATCGGCTCGACGGCGCCTCAAATGTATGTGGGGTTTATAAACTTGAAGTTGAAATAGATGGCGCCATATTCTCTTCTTACTCGATTGATACTCTTGACTTTTCTGTCAACAAGGATATGAATGCACATGCTTATTATCCCGAATGGAAATCCTCAAAAACCCAAATTCACAGAGTCACACCTTTGCCGGGAAACAGATTGAATATTTATCAGAAAAGGCCTTCTGAAAACCTCATGATATCTGCGGGAGAAACAAAATTGATTCATGTCAAGTGTTGGGACGCGCACGGTAACCTGACCACATCTTCCTATTCAATACATGGGGATATCAATTCAAAAGAATCAGTAACACCTGCGACGCATTCTGCAGACTCCAATTCTAAAAAGAGTGCGGCAGCAATGCCCAATCGTCTCACTGAACTCAGTGTGGGAGGGATGTCGGTGGTTTGGCCTAAATATTCCTTTTACAGCAGAGAAATTGCATCTTTATCAGTCATGGGAGTGAAAGACGTTGCCGTAGGCCCAGCAGATGCGCCTCTTGCAAAACCTTTCACGTTGACACTAGATTGCCCCCAAGGTGAGTGTGATTATTGGGTGGCAGAAAGGCGCAATGAAAAAGGCAAAAGAGCAGGGGTTGAAGTCTGTGAATGTGTCGGGACACAGCTGGCATTTTCGTCTTCGAAAATGGGCGTGTATCACCTCCTTCAGGACACCGTTCCGCCGCGTGTTTTGCCCAAGCATTCGGCGTCTCCAATCTTGGAGAATGGAGACCTGGTTTTTCACGTAGAAGATGCCCTGAGTGGGGTGGCCCAAGTCAAAGGTTTTATTGATGATCAGTGGGTTCTATTTCACTGGGATCCGAAGCGCAAAACAGCCATGTATCACGCGTCAGATTTACATCATATTTCGGG
>JAPKBK010000199.1 GCA_028823435.1 Flavobacteriales bacterium | reverse complement strand
TACCATGTTTACGCGAACACCACGAATTCGGAAGATTTCGTTTCAGCGGTATTCGGAGACTCTGACAATGCGATGGCGTTCGCTTCAGCTGGAACAATTTTTCAGTCTGCCCCTAGTTTTAACTATGGCAACGAGCCAAATCCAGCTCTCTTTTCAGCGATACCTACGCTTGAATACGACAGTTGGATGTCTATAGGTATGATGTCGTCAGCAGATGGCGGTGCTATAAGCAACATAGGTATGGCTGACGCGATGGCGGATTTTTCATCTACAGGAAGTTTCTACATAGACGATCCGATCGGAGGATCATGGTTCTATCCTGGTTTCCCTTGTGGAATGACGCCTATTGTAGAATGTGCTGACCAGTATGCTGCGTTCGGTGGTTCTGACAACAAGGTTCTTCTGGCCCAAATCACAACTGATGATACATTCACAGGTGTCTTTAACGTACAAATCTTCGTGAATGGCTTGCAGGCAAATACAACCAATTACAACGGTGTCGCTTTCAGTTCAGACATGAATGACACGTTTGGATGTACTGACCCTGCCGCTTCGAACTACGAAGAAACTGCAACAGTTGATGATCTGTCATGTGTGCTTCCATGTACGCTTGCCTTAGTTCTTGAGTCAGCATCTGCGCCAACTTGCAATGGTGACAATGACGGTTCTTTGTTGATTACATCAACAGGCGCTCAAGGTTCAGACGATTACTACTTCGGCATTGACGATGAATCACCTTCGAACTTCGGGATATTTAACGACCTCATTGCTGGCGATTATGAAGTAATAGTTGTTGACGGTGCAGGGTGTGAAGCTTCTGCAACTGTTACAGTGCCTGCAACGGCCTCTGTTTCTTTGTCTGCAACGCTTACATCACCTATTTCATGTAACGATACGAATGACGCTGTTATTACTGTTTCTAATGCAATGGGTGGAGATGGCAATCTTGAATTTCAAATACAGGGCGCGCCAGAAACATCTACAAATGAGTTGGTTTTCTCTGGACTAGGTGCTGGAACATATACTGTTATTGCTACAGATGGCAACGGTTGTTCTGGGAATTCTATCGCGACATTGGTGAATAACCCCACTGCGATACAAGTATTTGTTACGAATAGCAGTCCTGCTTCATGTTTCAATGAGACTGATGGTCAGATTGTCGTGAGTGGTTTCGGTGGCGCTGTTCCTGCTTCAATTACGTTTTCTGTAAATGGTGAAAGTGGATTGTCAAGTCCTCTTATGGTTCCAGGTGGAACGTTTACAGTAACAGGGACAGATATTAATGGGTGTTCTGGATCATCTGAAGAAGTCGTCGTCGGACCTGATGAAATTCTTGTGAATGCAATGTCTACTGCTGTTGCATGTACAGATGATTCAAATGGTATGGTGTCATGGGCTCCGGTAGGAGGCGTTGGGAACTTCACTGTCATGATTTCAGATTCAACGTTTACAGGGACCTCTTATGACGGATTATCTGCTGGGACTTATACGGTTCTCGTTTCAGATGGAAACGGATGTGCAACCAGTGAAATGGTTGAAGTCATGAATGCTGTGGCTGTTGTGGCAACAGCAACTTCTACATCAGTTACTTGTAGCGGTTCAGAGGATGGTGTTGTTACAATTGACGCAACTGGAGGTACTGGTACCTTTCAATACAGCGACAATGGAAACGATTTTGTAGCTACGAATGAGTTTGATGATTTGGCAGCTGATGGTTATACATTCTATGCGCAGGATGAAAACGGATGTATTTCTGAGGCTGATGTTGAGGTGATGTCACCAGATCCAATTGTTATCGGTGGTTTCCCTTCTGAAGGTGAAGATACTGGCAACGCAGTGATTGATATCAGTGTGACTGGTGGTACACCTGACTACTCTTATGAGTGGACTGGTCCTGGCGTGGATGGAACGACAACTGCTGACCTAGAGGGGCTTAGTTCAGGCACCTACAGCGTTGAAGTTACAGATGCTGCTGGTTGTTCAGAAGTTGCATCATTCAACGTTGTCACAGGCATCTATGAATTGGCAGGCGGAGTTGAAGCTCAAATCTTCCCTAACCCAAGTACTGGTTTATTCCAAGTGCAGTGGGAGGGTTGGACTGGTGGAACTGTAGCGTTCTCTGTTGTAGACGCTCGTGGACGTCAAGTTACACAAGGAGTTTGGGCAGGCGCAGGATCATCATTCATGACGACACTCGATCTTAGTGGTGTTGAGAATGGATTGTACCGTTTAAACGTCGTTTCTAACGGAATACCTACTTCAATACAGCTCTTGAAGGCAAACTAAGACCTTTTTATATACGATATTAATAGGGAGGCCGAAAGGTCTCCCTATTTTTATATATAATAATTATAAGCCACCTTTGTATCTTTTCAACGTCTTATATAAAACCCCTTGTTGAATTTCTTTCATTTTGTGAGTCGCATTCAGCGTCTGCCGAAATAAATTGCATCGAATCATATTCCCAATGTCAATGAGACTATTTAAACATTTACTTCTTTCTGTTTTCTTTTTCGTCGGATCTATCACATTTGGATTAAGTCAGTACACGCTAACGGTTGAGTCCTCAGTTCCTACTGAGGCGCCTGGAACGACTTATCGTTTTTATGTGGATATGACAGATCCCACAGACCGAATGAGTGCTGTGTTTGGCGACACTGGGGCCCCACTGACCTTGTCTGCGCCGGAGGGTGTTTTCAATACTCCTTTAAATAGCAGTTGGAATGCCTCTGGCATTAGTCCTGCATTCCTTGAATTGTTTCCAATTATGGCGGATGATACGTATGCCACCATCGGATTGGAGGGCGCCGCGTCCGAATCGGGTATTCCAAATGCCGTTGACCCATCTCTTGTTGATGATGGGGCACAACCTTTCGCCCCATTTTTCACCACTGATGGTGCGACTTTACTCGAAGTAAACACATTAACAGGTGCGTCTTATTTTATTCTGAATACGGCTGACAATGGTCTGCCAGATGCCAACCTTAGGGTTTTGATTATGCAGGTTACCACAACAGGGTCAGTCTCTGGAACACTCAACTTTCAAGTCTTCCCTCTTGGTGATGGCGATAATCAAATCCAAACCACAGTCGATTTTGATGGGGTTGGCACATTTGCCGGTGAGGTCGGAGGTTGTTTGGTTCCCATTGCTTGTAACTACAACCCACTCGCCACTTTCAGCGATGAAAGTTGTGACTTTACCTCGTGTTTGGCCATCGGTTGTACTGATCCACTTGCGTGTAACTACGATCCGCTGGCGATATATTTAGATGATTCTTGTGTTTATTTTAATCCCCCTTATGATTGTGATGGTTTATGCATCAACGATGTGGATGGAGATGATGTATGTGATGAATTAGAAATTTATGGCTGTACAGATTCGAATGCAACCAATTACGACCCTGCAGCCACAGAGGATAATGGCTTATGCCAAACAGGTCTCTGCACACCCGATACTGATTTGCCTTTCTTTGCCTACTTTCCAGACAGTACTTTTCTTTCGTGTGATGAATTAATGCCTGCTCCGGAAGAAAA
>JAPKBK010000198.1 GCA_028823435.1 Flavobacteriales bacterium | reverse complement strand
AATTACAATTATGGAGATGTTTTCAGGGGCGAAGTGAATGTCGATGAATTGGACAGACCATGGATTGCAACGGTTACATCGAGTACTGATTTCCCGATGATACAGGGCCCATATCCCAGTTACAATGGTGGAACGACAGATGGCGTTCTTTTCCGAATGAGTCCAGACTTGGGTGCGCTTGAATGGTCTTCTTATGTGGGAGGATCTCAAGCAGACGCCGCTTATGGCGTTCAGTTTACTTCAGCTTTTGAACCTGTCGTGTGTGGCGGGACGAGGAGCACCGATTACCCCGCCCTGGGTTCATCCTATCAGTTCGTTTTCGGAGGTGTTGTAGATGCCTTTGTCACGCGATTCCCCAATGGAGGTGGCACACCAATTGCCAGCACATATTTTGGCAGCAACGCATACGATCAGTCCTACTTTGTTCAGCTTGACGACAGTGACCGCATTTATCTTTATGGCCAAACCGAAGGCGACATCCCCCTCGTAGGCGACGTCTATGACACGAGCCCAAACGCAGGTCAATTTGTCGCATGCTTTGATGAAAACTTACAGAACTTGCTTTGGCACACAAGGGTTGGAAATCCAAATAATGCCGGGAACATTGACCTGAGTCCGACCGCTTTTCTGGTCAGTGATTGCGGCCAAATTTACATGAGCGGTTGGGGAGGAGGTACAAATACAGGAAACTCACCTTTTGCAAGTTTTGGGGGCACTGGGGGAATGCCCATATCGGCAGATGCCTATCAATGGAATACAGACGACAGTGATTTCTGGTTAGGCATGTTAGACCCGGGTGCAACAACCTTGGTTTATGGCACTTATTTTGGGGGAACTAATTCGGCGGAACACGTCGATGGTGGAACCTCACGATTTGATAAAAACGGAACAGTTTATCAGGCTGTGTGTGCAGGGTGTGGTGGCAACAGTGACTTTCCGACCACTCCCGGCGCATGGAGCAATACAAACGACAGTTTCAATTGCAATCTGGGATTGTTTAAATTTGAGTTGGGCCTTATCAATGTTGACATCGATTTGGTGGCCCCAGAGATTATTTGTCCCGAGGAACCCATTCAATTTGTCAACAATTCACAAGGCGGGGGCATCTATCTGTGGCAATTCGGTGATGGTGAGATAAGCGAAGAATTCGAGCCAAACCACACGTATGCTTCTTCGGGGGACTGGGTCGTGTCTCTGACTGTTTCGGATCCACAAGGATGTTTAGATCCCCAAACAGCGACGCTAGAGCTCACCATAGAAGATCCAATTGCCCCTACAGTTGACCTGGTGCTTCCCATTTGTCCAGGAGACCAAGTCCAGCTTAATGCTTGGGGATCTGACGCTTTGTTTTGGTTTGAAGACCCCACACTAAGCGCAACAAACATCCCTAACCCTATTGCGACCCCCACAGAAACGACAACTTACACAGTGTTCGATGAAAATGGTTGTGGTGCTGGACAAGCTGAGGTAACCGTGGAGGTAGGTTTTGTAGAAGCTGAGGTTAATACGCCAGCGACCACCATTTGTTTGGGGGACGATGTTCAGCTTGTGGCGTCAGGCGGTGTTGAATATTCGTGGTTCCCTCCGGGTGGACTAGATGACCCCTCAGAAGCCTCTGTCTCAGCCTCCCCAAATGTAACGACAGGCTACACAGTGACAGTGAGTGACGAATTCGGGTGCAGCGACACACAGACCATACAATTGACAGTTGTACCCTCTGCTCCAGGGGGTCAGGTGTATGACCCCATTGAGATTTGTACAGGCTATGGGACTTCATTGCCAGGCGGACCGGGTGATGCGTGGCTTTGGGAACCGACCACATCATTGAACTCATCGAATATCCAAACCCCATATGCCTCTCCCGCCTCGGACATTACATATACAGTGTCCATCCAAAACATATGCGGTATAGGCATGGATGAAATTTCTATTTCCGTGATCGTACCTACAGCAGAAGCTTCAGAAAGTGGGAGTATTTGTCGCGGAGATGCGTTTGCTGTCAGCGCTTCGGGAGGAGACCCAAATGGATCGACCTTTAATTGGTCGCCTTCTCCACTTGTTGCGCAATCCACCAGTGACGAAACGGTTGTTTTTCCAAGCTTGACCACGACATTTACAGTCTATGTGACGGATTCCAATGGCTGTACAGCAAGTGATGAACTCACGGTGTATGTGGGCCAACCGCCATCAGTTGATGCAGGTCCCGATCGAGATGTAGAATGGTTAGATCAGATCAGGCTTCTCGGGTCCACTTCGGGCGATACCTATTGGTGGACTCCCGCCGAAAACCTAAGTTGTTCTTACTGTCCCATGCCTGAAGTCACCTCTTTGGAGCCGGGGTGGTATGTCTTTCACGCAATCGACGAAACCGGGTGTGAAGGCACGGATTCAACCTTTTTAGACATTTTCTATCCGATATTTGTCCCCACTTCTTTTACACCAAATAACGATGGCTTAAACGATGTGTTTTTTGTTGAAGGTCTCAGGTTGCAAGGCTACAGACTTATCGTTTACAACAGATGGGGAGAAGAAGTCTACTATTCTGAAGATGCTGAAGAGGTTTGGACTGGGGCCTATCAAAATGCGACACATTTCTGTGCAGACGGGGTCTATCTTTACTCCCTCCGTTATGAAGATCAAGACGGGCCGCATTTAATTCACGGTCATGTGGCGCTATTAAGATAGCCTTAATGGATGGTTGAAAACCTATTCCAGAGTGAGGTAAATAGGTCGGTTTACATGGCTATCTTGCCCTTATGGAGCTCAAGTATACACGCGCACTACTTCCCGGGATGTTTCTAGATTACGATTGCGTCATCATCCCTGAATTGGGTGGTTTCGTTTGTAATGAAAGAACGGCTTGGTACGATGAGGATAAGGAAGAAATGGTTCCTCCTTCTCGTGATGTTTTATTTAACCCAAACCTTGTTTACAACGATGGTTTGCTCGCTCAAGAAATAATGCGCGCCAAGGGTTTGGACTACACTGAGGCAATGAAGCTTGTAGCGTTAGAGGCGCGCAACATGATCGAAGTGCTCAAGAGCGGCAGGCCGATTGAAATCCCTCGACTGGGTAGACTTTACACAAGTGATGATGGTGTGGTTCGGTTTCTTCCCGATGCAGAATTGGTGAGAATGCTGGGCTCATTTGGCCACGCTCGGATTCCATTGGCGACGCTAGAAATTACGTCTGATGCGCCAGTGATTGTCGCCCCTATTACTGAAGCACCCGTCACTGAAGCACCCGTCACTGAACCTTCGTCGGACATGAAGGTTGCTCCAGAAACGAAAGTCATTCCACTCAGAGTGCGTTTGGCAAGAGTCGCAGCTGTCGTTGCAATCCCACTCGCGTTAGGTGGTGCATGGATGCTCACCGACCCCGTATCCTCAAACACTTTAATGAGTGTGTTCCCATCTCTTAATACGGATGTGGTTGTGTCTAGCTTTATTCCGTCTGACAATTCTATGCCTGTTATTTCAGATGCTGCCTCAGAAGTAACAGACGATGTGCTCGTGATTAACTACGCGCCAGATCC
>JAPKBK010000197.1 GCA_028823435.1 Flavobacteriales bacterium | reverse complement strand
AGTGAGCACAGGTCGTTTGAAAGGACTTCTGGAAGCATTGGAATCGTTCTGTCTACGAGATATACAGAGGTTGCACGACTGATGGCTTCCTCATCGATTGCGCTTCCTGGCTTGACGTAATACGCAACGTCTGCAATATGAATCCCTACTTCGATGTTTCCGTTTTTCAACTTCTTCAAGCTCAAAGCATCATCAAAGTCCTTGGCATCCACAGGGTCAATCGTCATTGTCAGAACATCACGCATATCTCTGCGTTTGGCGATTTCCTTTTTATCGAGCCCTACATTACTTTTTGCGCTAGGCGTAAACTGTTTTGCTTCTTCTTCAACTTCAGGAGGGAATTCAAGAGGCAATCCGTACTCCGCCAAGATCGCATGCATCTCCACATCGTTGTCTCCCTCTTTGCCCAGTACTTTCACAACGCGTCCGAGAGGCGCATCGTCCTGAGAGTCCCACGAGGCGAGCTCAATGAGAACCTTGTCCCCCTGAACGGCGCCGTTCAGTGAGCGACCTGGGATAAAGAAGTTTGTGTGGAGTTTCGTGTCTGAGGGATGTCCGAAAGCATAATCCCTGACTTGTTCGATGGTCACCACATACACCTTGCGCAGACGTTGAATCACCTTCGAAACATAGGGCGTCGGTCTGCGGCGGTTTTTCGACCACTCGACTTCGACGGTGTCTCCCCAAAACGAGCTTCCTGTATCGCCCTTAGATAATTTTATCTCCGAGCCATCTTCTTGCTTGACAAACCCTCGTCCGAAGCGTGTGATTTGGATGACTCCTGAGCTGGCTTGAACTTCTTGTTCTGCGAGCATGTACTTTCCGCGTCCTACATCTTCAAGCTTTTTTTTTGTCGCCAAATCAACAAGTAGCTCAGTGATGAGATTTCTGACATCGTGATTGAGTATCCCTAAAGCAGAAGATACCTGCTTGTGGTTGAGTTGTTTGGATGGGCTCTTTCGAAAGACATCCAAAATCGTTCTGCGTAAATCTTTTGGCGAATTCGAACTCGAATCCCCATGTTGACCTCTTTGGCCTTTGCTACCCCTATCTGATTTATTCCCTTTAGGCCAGCTTCCTCTATTTTTCCTTCCCATATGTTGCACAAAGATGAGGCGAAATTTTCAATTGCGCATGAATACGTCATTATTAGAATGTTAAGTGCGAGTTAACCATTCGATTTACGACCTTTGCGTCATATGGGATCACACAAAATAAAACGGTTTATCGCCGACACTTGGAAGGACTATGAGTTGCTCGATTCTGGAGAGGGAGCAAAACTAGAGAAGTTCGGTGGCGTCGTCCTCGACAGGCCCGAAGCGAGTGCAGTTTGGGATAGAAAGAAATCCTTCAAGGAATGGGATAAAGCGCACTCCAGCTTTGAATCCACGAGTAAAGCTGCGGGGTATTGGAAGCAAAACGGAAAGGTCCCAAACACCTGGAACTTAGAGTACAAATCCGAAGAACATCCTTCACTTCGGCTGAAGTTTAACCTTGAAACGACCCGATTTAAGCACATCGGCATTTTTCCTGAACAATCTTGCAACTGGGAGTATATCGCAGGCAAAATCAAAGAAGGAGATAAACTCCTCAATCTCTTTGCATATACCGGAGGGGCCAGTCTGGCAGCAAAAAGCGCAGGTGCAGACGTCACGCATGTCGATGCGATCAGGCAAGTCATCGATTGGACACGCGTGAATATGGAGCTGAGTGGTTTGACCGGAATCCGATGGGTGGTAGAGGATGCGCTGAAGTTTCTTCGCCGTGAAGTGAAAAGAGGAAACAAATATTCAGGGGTGGTTCTCGATCCTCCGACATGGGGACTCGGTCCTAAAAACGAGAAATGGAAACTTGAGCACAGCTTGGTAGAAATCGTTGAGCTCGTGTCACAAGTGGTCGAGCCCGACGGGTTTATTGTGATGAATACCTACTCTGGACTTCCTCCCTCTACACTTGAGACGCTTTGGCGCAGGGTGTTGCCAAATGCTTCCACCGAGTGCGGAGAGCTCTGTTTACAGGCAAGTGATGGACACTTGCTTTCCACGGGTTCTTTAATACGCGTCGAACTATAGCCAATCATTCCGATGTCAGAAATTGAAAAGTACGAGAAGGCAAAAAAGGTTCTTCTGGGGTTGAGACTCGCGACAGATGAGAAATGGGTGAAGCTTTGCGAAAGCAACATTAACTCTATTCTAAATGATCACGCATGGTGCGAGCAAAAAGCCGCATCGAATGCCATCAGTGTCATCACTAAGTTCCCGATGCACACGGACTTGGTAGAGGCGCTCACGAAGATTGCAATTGAAGAGCTCGAGCATTTCGATATGGTACGCGCGAAAATGAAGGACAGAGGCGTGAAGCTTCAGTATGAATGCAAGGACAACTACGTGGGAGAGTTATATAAGTATATGTTGAGTGAGGGCGGGTCAAAAGAAAATCAACTCGTCAGCAGGATGCTTTTTTCTGCGATGATCGAGGCCCGAAGTTGTGAACGATTCCGTCTTTTGGCAGAAAAACTGACTGATCCTGATCTCGTTGAATTTTACAGAGGGTTAATGATCTCAGAGGCCCACCACTATACCACTTTCCTGAAATTCGCACGAAAATATGGGGGCGACATTGATGTCGATGCACGCTGGCAGAAATTTCTTGATTTCGAGGGGGAAGTCATCAAACGATACGGGATTGTAGAAACCATGCACGGATAGCTTCCGCCTTTCTATTTAACTCCCCAGCGTCCACCTTAGTCCAGCATATGACATTCGGCCAAAAATAGGACCGTAAACAAGGCTCGCATCAAAATTCTCAATATCTAGGCCTTCAGTATTTGCACCTGCGATGGGAGACATTTGCTTCACATTCGTCAGATTTTCTACCCCGATATAAAGCTCTAGGTTTCCAGGTAACATTTGAGTGAATTGAAGGTTGACCTGGGTGAACGATGGTGAGACACTTGGATGCATTGACGCCATGCCTCCTGGAACTGGAAGCGCTTGAGGCCCCACCCATTGAACGGTGGCATCAATTCTGGTCTGCTTGCCTTCTTTTGTCTCTTTGCTCGCATAACTCCATTGGGTAAACGCTCTGTGCTTAGAAACATATGGGTCTTGCAGCATTTCAAACCCATTCTCTGCATCAAAATCACCTGAAGCATATCCAGTGACGGCATTCACCCATCTGTAGGCAGCCCTGATATCTAATCGCCTGTGGAAAGACCAGTCGAACTCCAACTGAACCGTCGTTGAGCTCGATCGAGACTGGTATCCCCCAGAGTTATTCAGATTGTATATACTTACTTCGTGTGGTGAATTGTATAGATCTACAATGATTCTGTTGTCAAAATTGGTGAAATATCCGTCCAAAGAAAGGGAAGCATCTCGCGAGTTGAGTCGGAATTTTGACACCAGGTTCACCCCCACGTTCGTCGCTACTTCTGGGGCCAAATCTTCTTGAATATCCCAGCGTCTGTTGCTCGCCCAAGATCCCAGTTGTTCCATAAACACATTTGCCGTTCTGAACCCACGGCCCGCGACGAGTTTAACAGATGTCTCCTCAGCAAGTGAAT
>JAPKBK010000019.1 GCA_028823435.1 Flavobacteriales bacterium | reverse complement strand
CTAGATGATGGTCATCATAATAGTGGGCTGGCGTTTTTGCGCCTGGCCAATCGTTGCCATCTATATAAATGACGTCTGAGAAACATGCTGGTGTAGAAAACGATTCCTCACAAAGCTGGGGAGGGTTTAACAGAATAGTTTGAGCGCCATGGACAGATGCTTTTGAAACCATTCCTCGCAAAATCTCACACGTTTCATCACTCATTACAACATCTACGTCATCACAGACCACAGATTCTATGGGTTCTACTTTACTCGACACGAATCCCAAACCCATATATTGATCCTTCGGGTTATAAGCATACGGCGGATAATCAACACCCAGCAAATCCGCCATCCAGAAATACCCAGCAACAGCCATGTAATAGGGCTCACGCGTAGCCAAGACCATCTCTAGAATTGGACCCCTTTTGGGAGTGGAAGAATTAACAGCCCAATCTCTGGCCGCTTCCTTATTGACCACTCCAGCGTCAGCCCATATTTTAGGGTAGATATCTATCACGAGATAATGGGTAGAAGTATATTCAAGTGCGACATCAAGAATATAGGATGAATTTCCTATTCTTTGGCTAAATGAACAAAGGCCAAACCCCTTTAGAGGGGCAAGGTAATGAGGATCGACACCCCTATAGCAGGTGCTACTCCCTAGAAAAAGAAAATCGAGGGTATCTGATTGGGACAACGCCATTAATTCGGCTGTCTTCATTTTAACTGCACCGTGCTCAGAACGCTCAGCAATAAAATATGTTTCAATGGATTGAAAATTGAGGGCCGCAGTCCACAACACCCCCCACGAGATGAGCAGCGAGCAAATGAATAAGACGAGGCGTGATAAGAAGGAATTCATTTGGCCTAAAATTGGAAATAAATGAAACTCGCCTCAGAATGTAAATTCTTAAAACAAAGCCAAACACACATCCCATAGGCAAACCACCTGATGGGTTGAAATTTCTTGGTGAGCCACCATCTCGGAATGGTCCCATCACGCTGCAACCAATCGACGAAAACCATCACGCCAATCCAAACGAATGCCGTGTAAACAACATGTGTGATGGGTTTTTCAGGGGTGGGGAGTTCTGTGAAGCCCACGATGTAATTCAACGCACCTGAAACTGTATCTGCCCTGAAGAACACCCAAGCAAGGCAGACCAACGCGAATGTCGACCCCATCGCAAAAACATCTTTCAGGCTGGGCAAAAGCTTCCCTTCAGCAACGACATCGGACGCATGTTTTCTGTTGCGTTTTAAAAGGATGAGAGGGACAAAAAGCAAAGCGTGGATGGCCCCCCAGATGACGAACGTCCAATTTGCGCCGTGCCAGAATCCACTCACGATAAAGATGACAGCGACGTTTCTAATGACTTGCCATTGTGAACCCCGAGATCCGCCAAGTGGAATGTATAAATAGTCGCGAAACCAAGTGCTAAGAGAGATATGCCACCGGCGCCAAAATTCTGCGATGTCCCTTGAAAAATAGGGAAACTTGAAATTTGTAGACAGTCGTATTCCGAAGAGACGGCCTGTTCCGATCGCGATATCTGAATAACCACTGAAGTCGCCGTAAATCTGGAAGGCAAAATAGAAAACACCCAACATTAAGGTGGGCCCTGAATATAATTCTGGCGCATCGAAAATTTTATCTGCGAGACGCGCACATGTATCTGCGACGACGACCTTTTTAAACATCCCCCAGAGCATGAGACGTAGGCCCGAAATGGCGAGGTCTTTGTCGAACGTTCGTGAACGTTCGATTTGTGGAAGAAGTTTCGACGCCCTTTCGATGGGACCGGCCACGAGTTGGGGGAAAAAACTTACAAAAGCAGCGAATGCGATGGGGTCGCGCGTGGGCTTAAGCTTGCCACGGTAGATATCGATGGAGTAGCTCAGGGTTTGGAATGTATAGAAACTAATGCCAACAGGAAGAATAACATTGAGAGACGACGCGTGCATCTCTACCCCCACTCCAGCCCATGCTTCTATCCAGCTTTCTATGAAAAAATTCGCGTACTTAAAGTATGCGAGCAAGCCAAGATTTGTGACCAGAGAGATCGCTAAAAATAATTTTGCACGGGACTTCGAAACGGCCTTCTCAATCGCTCTGCCAGCAAAAAAGTCAACGAAAGTAGAGAAGGCAATCAGCCCTAAGAATCTCCAATCCCACCAACCGTAAAAGACGTAGCTGGACATCACCAAAAGTGTGTTCTGAAGTCTCAACTGGTGCTTACTTCTGCCCAGCATCCAGTACATCGCAAAAACGATGGGAAGAAAGATGAGGAATTCTAATGAATTAAATAGCACGGGTGCAAATATGAGGGATTAGGGTTTGGTAATCGTTCTGCCTATTGCACGAGACCAAACCTGACTTCTCGCCTCCCGCCACTCCACAGATTGCTGAGGCTCAAAGACGCGCTCAACCGTCTTTGTTTCCAACAATTCATTCTGTGTGACGACCCCCATAGAAATTGCCGCCATAAAAGCAACTCCCGCAGCAGTGGATTCTAACAAGGCTGGGCGCACTACTGAAACGCCAAGCAGGTTTGCTTGGAATTGCATGAGGTAGTCATTTGCCGCCGCTCCTCCGTCAACTTGAAGCTTGAATAAAGAAATGCCTGAATCTTCTTGCATGGCATTTAGAACGTCCTGCGATGAAAATGCAAGCGACTCGAGCGTGGCTCTAATGATCGCATTGCGATCTGTGTCGCGGGTGAGGCCAAAAATAGCACCACGGGCATGCATGTCCCAGTATGGCGTACCCAGACCGGCAAATGCGGGAACGACTACCAGAGATGGATTCGGGTTTTTCTCTGAATCTTCTTGGGCGATCGAAGACGAGCGCGCAACATCTTCGAGGATTTCTATCCCGTCGCGTAGCCATTGCAATGCTGCCCCTGCAACAAATACACTGCCCTCTAAAGCATACGTCGTCACACCGTCTATTTGCCACGCCACGGTATTGAGAAGACCGGAAGGTGTGTCGGGGATTTGGGAGCCTGTATTCATGAGCATAAAACATCCCGTTCCGTATGTGTTCTTTGCAGTGCCTGGGGTGAAACAACATTGACCGAAAAGTGCGGACTGTTGATCTCCAAGAATCGCTGCGATAGGAATCGACCCAAAAGACGCCGATTCGTAGTGACCGAAAATTGAGGCGGACGGCCTCACCTCTGGGAGTATTTCCCGAGGCACCCTTAAAAAGCTTAACATCTTCGAATCCCACGCCATGGACTTGATATTAAACAACAAGGTGCGGGAGGCATTCGACACGTCAGTTGCGTGAACGCCATCAGTCAAATTGAAGAGCAGCCAACTGTCTATCGTTCCGAAACACAACTCGCCTCGTTCAGCCCGTGATCTTGCTCCCTCCACGTGGTCGAGAATCCATGCCACTTTTGTGCCTGAAAAATACGGGTCTAACATCAGGCCTGTGGATTGTTTGGCATACTCGGCAAGGCCAGAAGCGCGGAGTTCGTCACATATGTCAGCGGTACGCTTATCCTGCCATACAATCGCATTGTAGATGGGTTTTCCCGTTGACTTGTCCCAAACGACGACTGTCTCTCTCTGATTTGTTATTCCCATGGCGAGAACCTCCGATCCCTGTAAACTTTCATGATTGAGAATGTCCTCCAAAACTTGATAGGTGGAGTCGAGGATTTCCATCGGGTCGTGCTCGACATAACCCGGTTGAGGATAAATTTGACTGAACTCGGTTTGGGCGATTCCAAACACCTGCCCTTTGCAATTCAACAGCACAGCCCGTGTGCTCGAGGTACCCTGATCAATTGATATAATGAAATCGGACATAAGGGGTGAGTTTGAGTGTGAGATTTATTATCTTTTGCAAAATAAGAAGCGCCACCCAATATGCAAGCATACGACGTAGAAACTGATGACGGATTAAGTTTAAAAGTTCAGAAATGGAATGACATGCAGGCACCAACTCGCTCGCTCATAATCATTCACGGCTTGGGGGAACACCAAGATCGCTACCAGCACGTTGCAGCGCATTTTATCAAAGATGGATTCCAAGTTTTCAGCTATGACCAAAGGGGGCATGGGAAATCAGAGGGCAAACTCGGACATTCACCAGGCATCGCATCAAATATTCGCGATTTAGAACACGTCATTGAAAGTATTCCGCATGAAAATCTATTCATCTACGGACACAGTTTTGGTGGAAATGTTCTCGCAAATTTCCTCATCAGGAAAGATTGCGCATCCTTACGTGCTTCAGTTCTAACAGGAGCTTGGCTTAGGCTTTTCAAAGAACCTTCGTCGTTCGAGGTCGCATTAGCGACTCTCATGAATAAAATCTATCCGAAATACACTCAGGACAATCAAGTCATCCCCAAGACACTGTCTAACATCGAAAAAGTAGCTGAAGACTACGTGAGTGACCCCTTGGTCCACAAGCAAATCACCGCTGGGCTATTTAAAAGCTTTCATGCAAGCGGACTGTATGCGATTGAAAACGCATCATACATCTCAACGCCCACACTCGTCATACACGGCGCAGACGATATCATTACACACCCCACAGGTAGCAAACAATTGGCAGAGAGAATGGGAGAATTGGCGACACTTCGCATCTACGAAAACACACAACATGAACTCCACAATGATCACATTGTCAATGAAATGTTATCTGACATAAGCAAAT
Organism: Flavobacteriales bacterium; assembly: GCA_028823435.1. Lineage (GTDB taxonomy): Bacteria > Bacteroidota > Bacteroidia > Flavobacteriales_D > Sanyastnellaceae > UBA974. Next base: position 9,944 of record JAPKBK010000019.1, on the reverse strand, counting down.
GGTTTGCTGAGATAAAAATCAACCAATAACCCCGAAACACCATGGGCGACATCACAAACTACGCGATTCCGTTTTTTTTCATCACGCTGTTGGCTGAATTGTCGATAAGCCTCTACGGAAAAAGGAAGTTTTACACCACAAACGACACGTTTGCAAGTCTGTCTATGGGCATTGGAAGCATCGTTGCCTCATTGTTTTCAAAGGGAATTAAGTTCACTGTATTTACGTTCCTATATACCTATCGAATTATTGATATCCCCATGCTGTGGTGGGGATTTGTTCTCATTTTAATCGCGGACGATTTTGCGTATTACTGGTTCCACAGAATGAGCCACCGCATGCGTTACTTCTGGGCATCACATGTGGTGCATCACTCCTCTCAGAAATACAATCTCTCCACTGCCCTACGCCAAACCTGGACTGGCGAAATATCAGGTTCCTTCATGTTTTATGCATGGATGCCATTGGTCGGGTTTGAGCCTATTTGGATCCTCACAGCCCAGTCTACAAGTCTGATCTATCAATACTGGATCCACACAGAAATGATAGGCAAACTCCCGAGATGGATTGAATTCATCTTCAACACCCCTTCTCATCACAGAGTGCACCACGGAAGTGATTTGAAATACTTGGACATGAATTATGCCGGAATCTTGATAATTTGGGACCGAATGTTTGGCACATTTGTGAAAGAAACAGACACACCTCGATACGGTTTGGTTCAAAACATAGACACCTACAATCCCGTTCAAATTGCTTTTATTGAATGGGGGTCGGTCATCAAAGACGTTTGGAGGGCGCCTGGGCTATATAACAAGATCCAGTACGTATTCGGACCTCCTGGATGGAGTCACGACGGCTCAACATTGACTACTGATGAAATGAGAGCAGAATCAGAAAAGCCTCACAAGACTACCTCTCCCACTTGATTTTTCTGTATTTATCTAGCTTGAGAAGCTGTGCCAAATAAGACAGCACCAATCTCAAAGTCTCACCTATAAACTTCGGACGCCAGATGAGAAGCACAAAAAACAGTGCTGCTGAACTCCCGAAATGCAACACGCGGACTTGGTCTTCAAAAAGGGCAACAAACGACGCCACAAGGAAGAGGACAGGCATGACATACTTCATGTATTTCTGTCCATAAAGAAAGATGAATTGCTTTAAACCTATGCTGAGGAGCAAAGGTTTATGTTCTCGGAGAAGCTGTACGAGCCCAGCAGTGATTCGTCCTTGACGTCTGCCACTGTAGAACAGGTTCCAATTGACATCATGCACGATTGCTCTTGGCTCAAGTATGACGCGCTTATCTGCCTGCATCACGACAAGCGCTCTGACAAGGTCGTCAAGTATCAAATCTGTGGGGAGAACCGATGTGAGGGACTTTCTGATGACATAAAGCGCGCCGCACATCCCTGTGGTAGATCCTTTTCTGCTTTCGCGATGTTTTAAACCATTCATAAGTCGCCGTGTCGGAGACGCATCTCCCTCGAGTTCAAGCTGACTCGTGACAGCGCCTACGTTGGGGTCTGAGAGATGAGACAGCAAGAAGAATACCGCCTTTTCTGAAAATGTTTGACGTACATCAGAACAGAGAAGAAGCGGATATTTAGAGCGCGAAATTGCGCGATTTAAAGCATTTGGCTTCCCTTGTCTTTCGGTTATTAAATCATATATTATCAAGCCTTTATCATCTAAGTCTTGAAGTATTTGATTAGAGCCATCATCTGACCCATCGGAAACGACAATGATCTCGTACTTAGAGACCCCGGCGTTCTGAAACTGCGCGATGATTTCATAGACTTTTCTGCTGATATGCTTGGACTCATTGTGACATGCAATCACCGCAGAAATACCATCGAGCGCAAGTGGGGATCTTGAATCAAGAAGTGGACTGGGTTTCACATCAGGCAGAATAAAAAGCCCCAAGAAATAATCCATAGCTGGAAGGATTATAAATGCCAAAACGATCAGATAGAGTACAAGTATCATTACATCTACAAATCTACTTCACACAACATCAATGATTTCAATATTTCTGCCTTGAAAATTGATCTTTTGACCTTTTTGCTTTCCCATCAATGCAATCCCCAATGGAGAACCACCAGATATTGCATAGCAATCATCACCCAGAACATTCACCTTACCCAGACCTATAGAAATAAAGTAGTTGCCTTGATTTGTCACAACGAGGGCCCCAAGCTGAACGGAGGTGACATCAACTTCCAATGATATTTTTGACAGTTCATTTTTTAAAAACTGTGCTTTATGAAGCTGAGCAGTACTCAGCGCAAGCTCTCTCTCCATCATCGCCCTCCCCGTTTCATGCTTGTCACCAGCAGTGCTTTTTGTCGCCGTATTTTTTGATTCAGTTGTAGACTCAATGGCGGACATGGCTGAATTCACTTTTTCACCGACCAGCGAATAAAGCGCACGCAAAAACATTTCTTTTAATTCTTTATAATTCACGTTACAAAACTACATGTAGCTTTATAAAAAGAATCGTAAATTTCTGCACGTAAGAAAAAAGAAAATAAAACCAAGCGCGACACCATGACTTTTAGAATCATCATTTGTTCTCTTGCCCTTGTCTTTTCTATCAAAAGCGTTGCGCAACACGTACCGCAAACGCGCTACATGGTACGGTCAGAAATGCCCGATTGGGCACAGAAAATGTATTCTGGGGATGATGATGTAAAAGAAGTTCGATCAGGCTATGAGCTTTGGCAAGCAGAAAACCCCACGATAAAAAATCAACACACGCAGTTCTACAAGCGTTGGATGAGGCAAATGCAATGGCCTCTCGCACACCCCGACTCTGAGTACATTGAAAGGACTGAAATCTCTAAAAATGACAGATCCTCCAGGTCGGGAAGCTGGACTGAGCTTGGCCCTTGGCATTATGATCCAGAAGTGGCGATGTACTTCGAGGTTCAATCACCTGGCGCTTGTCATGTATATACTGTGGAACAAGCCTATTCAAATCCCGATATCGTGTACTGTGGGACTGCAACAGCGGGCATGTACCGCTCTGAAGACAAAGGCATGAATTGGGATTTAATCTCTGGAAACCTCCCCGTCACGGGTGTGTATAGCATTGCCATATCAAATACGGATGCTGATCTTGTTTTTCTCGGCTCTGGAAATGGGTCTTTGTATAGATCTGAAAACGGAGGCGCGACCTGGACTACATGTGGTGATGTGACTTTTCAGAATACGTCAAGATGGTATCGAACGCTAATGATCACCGATTTGGGCCTTTTTGCGGCAACAGACAATGGGCTGTGGTTTTCTGACGATTTGGGCAATTCGATGCAGCTTATTTCGAGTGGTGAGTTTATGGAACTGGCGCAACATCCCACAGACACACATGTGATCTACACCGTGAAACTTCAAGGAGGGGGAACACGATTTATGAAGTCCACAGATGGGGGAATGACCTTTCAGTATATGGGTTTAGGCTGGCCTATCACACCGAGTGGAAGTGAACAAAAAAGGACGGAAATTGCCGTTACTGCAGCGAATCCAGATGCTGTTTTTGCCTTAGCCGCTGGGGAAACGCCTGAAGGCGGAGGGCTATATGGTTACTATGTATCCTATGATGCAGGGGAGACTTTTGAGATGGCATGTTGTGGAGATGCGCCTGGTGGCCCATGGCTTGCTGAATCGAACCCGAATATTCTCGGATGGGGCGAGGATGGGTCGAGTGATGGAGGACAGTATTACTATGACTTGGCTCTGGGGGCCTCTCCCACTGACGTAAACAAACAGTTCGGAGCTGGAATCTGTGTTTGGAGAACGGAATCGGCAGGGGAATCATGGGATTTGAATGCGCATTGGGTCACCTGGGCCGGCGAGTTCACATCCGACCGATACACGCATGCAGATGTTCATGACGTGAAGTTTTTTACTCAAAATAATGGAGACGTAGATATGTGGGTCGCGTCTGACGGAGGACTGTACTACTCTTCAGACGAAGGAGATCACATTGAACCTCGGATGTACGGACTTCACGGGACCGATTTCTGGGGGTGGCAAGCGGGCTGGCGCGCGAACAATGTGATGCTTGGGGGGACTTACCACAACGGGACGCTGATACGAAATGACGCCCTTTATTATCACGGCAATCCAGATGAAAATGCAGGCGAAAGTGCACCAAGCGATACGAGCGGAGGCTGGTTGGCAGAGCTTGCTGGAGATAACTTCAGGGGGTTTGTAAACCCTGGCGACCCCACAGTGGGATATCACGATGGCGGCGCATTTAAATTTTCAGAAGAACGGTTCGAGAGAATCTCCAACCTTTCATTTGACAATTCTAAAAACCCAAACACCTCGTATTGGTTTGGAGAATATGGAAACTTCGAATGGGACCCCGTATGCTACAATCGGTTTTACTCTCCCGTCGGGTCAGAACTGTGGAGGACAGATGACGGTGGGTCATCGTGGACATTGGTACATGACTTCGGGGGAGAGAAAATCATCTCTGTCCAAATACCGCCAAGCAGTCCGAACACGATCTATGTAAGTCACAAACAGACCGGGTCTCTTTGGCGCATCCACAGATCGACAGATTGGGGAGAGACATGGGACAACATCTCTATCAACAATTCAGAATCCAATTTCAATGCAGACAGAGCTATTTATTTAGACACCGATGGCGTCTCCGCGGACAGACTCTATGCCATTTTATTAGGCACGCAGGACGGTTACAGTGTGTTTCAAAGTCAAGACGCTGGAGAAAGCTGGCAAAACCTCACGACAAACATCCTTGATGACGAACACATCATCTCAATCGCACACCAGCGAGGGACTGAAGGAGGACTGTATCTGGGGACGACAAGAGCTGTCTATTACAAAGATGACTCAATGTCGGATTGGGAACTTTTCAATACAGGACTTCCGCTCATCACACCTGCGACGTTTCTTCAACCAGATTATTGTGGCGGAGCGATTAGAGCTGCTGGGAGTCGAAGTGTACATGAAAGCCCATTCTACGGCCCCTCATCTGTACAGGCCGGGTTTATGGCGGACAGAACAGATCTAAATCTGGCTTCGCCATGCACAACACCTCCCGTTCATTTTACCGATGTGAGTGTGGCGAAATGTGAGGGCACGGCATATGTTTGGACTTTTGAAGGAGGAGAACCCGCAGTCGCAAGTGGCCCGGATGCCTATGTGAGCTATTCCGAACCTGGCAGCTACAGTGTGTCACTCACGGTGACACAGCTGGATGGGGAAACAGGCAGTCTCACGATGAACGATGTGATCCATGTCACCGCCGATGAAGTCGTGCCTTCAGAAGGTTTTAATGAAGACTTTGATGGTGCGGCCTTCCCTCCTGTTAACTGGAGAATGGAAACCCCTGGACATCCCTGGGAACATGGCTACGACCTTCTTGACGAAACAAACGGAGTGGCGCAATTTCCGAACTATTGGGTTCAAACTGATGGGGCCTACGACATGCTCATCACCCCCGGATTCAATCCCACACAAATCGAGAATTTCAGTTTTGATTACGCCCACATGCAGTACGCAAATAATGTGGACGGGTTAGAGGTTTGGGTCAAGCTATCTGGAGAAGACGAGTGGAGTCTTGTTTGGGAGAGATACGGTGCAGACTTAAGTGTGGAAGGTTGCTATACATGGTTTTGGTATGATACCGCCGGTGAACCCGTTTGGGAAACAGTGACCTTAGAGACTCCTGAACACTGGGGCTCAAGCAATGCAACGTGTGGTGAGATTGCATTTGTAAATGTCGGTGGGTATGGAAACCACATCTGGATAGACAATGTGACTGTGGGTGAGGTTGTGGGCGTTGAATCTCCCGATCAAACCACAGACTACTTAAGCATATATCCCAACCCTTCAAATGGCATATTTAATGTGATTCTCAAAAACAAAGTGGAAGATGTGGAATATTCCGTTTTTAATTCAGTGGGTGCTGTCGTTCAATCAGGAAACTGTAAAGCATCGTTTCAAATAGATTTGTCAGGCATATCTCCGGGCCTTTATCTCTTGAGCATACCTGGACAACCTACAAAATCTATGGTCATTCGTTGACATTGACCACTGTAAAATTAAATGGGAAGCGGGGAAGGTTGGCATCTGTAGACAAGAGCACGACCGCATCAAAAGATGAAATAACCGCTTCAAGTTCGGCGCGAGTCGCAAAGCCATGAATCGATTGAGGCGAGGCCCCTTTTTCTTCTATAGCAGGACCATGGACACCTGCATTGTAAAACCAAAACTCACTTGATCTATATCCACGACTCAACAACCCTCTGTTGACAGGCCCCCATGCATAGCTATCTCCCATAATTAATACTCTAGGTCGAGACGCTAAGGGCACTTCCTCCCAATGGGTCGAATAATACTTTGTTTCAAGATCCGCCAAATCACGCCACAGATTAAGCCCGTTTTCAATATCCTCATCTGTCCCCTCCATGTCAAAGGATGTATACGTCGCATCAATCACCAAGCGGGCGGGCTTGAGGCTGTCGGGTAGGATTTTCACGAGTGCGTCGGACATTAAATTGATGGCCTCGACTTGAACCCATTCACACCAATGAATTCCGTTTTTCGGAAACACATTCGGCACCTTAGAAAAATGACTCTGAAGATCTAATACATTGAGTTTTTCATTTGCAACACGCGACCAAACATCAAACATTCGGTCTTCAATAACCCCCTCTTTTTCCAGGGAACCAAGTGGCAGAAATTCTCTAAAATAACTGCCCTTGCCAGGCGCAAGAACGACCAAGAAGGGTACGCCCGACGCCTTTGAAAGTGCGGAAACTCTGTCGACCCTGTCAATCACCGAATCTGTAGGAATTGAGTCAAGCCCTAAAGCCGCCAAAATATAATTTTCTTCAAACAAATACCCATCTTGTCCAGTGATCACTGAGCGTGCATGCTGCTCGGAGAAAACCGAATAATCGATTTCATTACGTGTTCTTATCGCCAGACCTCTAAGCAGGAAATTCGTCCTTAAATATTCATCGACACCATGTTGAAAGTCTCCATTCCAGATTGATTTGACAGACACATCAGGCATGGCCAATTTGGTCGACTCGCCATGCAAGGGATGAGGTTCCTTCAGCCCCAAAACACTTGATAGCCAAGACACATTCAACATCAGAAGAATGAGGATAATAAGTATTTGGCCTGACTTCATCATTAGAACCTAAAGTAAATAAAAGGATTGAAATCTGATCCAGCGAGATAACTGACACTTACAAGAAAAAGCCCCACACCGATCACTGCCATACGAATAGGTCGAGAATCATCTAATTTGAATGTGTCATAAAGGGCAGTCGCAGAGAATACAAATGCAGCCAACAAAACGACAATCTCTCTGGCCTTGAGGAATGACAACTCTTCAGTCCAAATCTCAAGAGACATAAGTCCTCCGTGGAACAATTGACGGAAAAATCCAAGTGCAAGATCGATATCTTCAATGGCAAAAAACACCCACCCTACAACGACAAAACCAAAGGTGATGGTCCGAGATAAAACGTGAGGGAGTCTCTTCAATAAATCACGTAGGAAGATCCTGTCTAAAATTAAAAAGACGCCATGATACAAACCCCATATTAAAAAATTCCAGGATGCGCCATGCCACAATCCACTGATCGCAAAAACGAGAACCAAGTTCATGTAAAGTCGCGCATTGCTACTCACCCGATTCCCACCCAGAGGGATGTACAGATAATCTTTCATCCATGAACTAAGCGTGATGTGCCATCTTCGCCAAAAATCAGTAATGCTTGTTGCGCGATAGGGCTGTCTGAAGTTCTCTGGAAATTTAAATCCAAGCATCCTTCCAAGACCTATCGCCATGTCGGAATACCCTGAGAAATCGAAATATATTTGGAATGTAAATGCGAGAATGGCAATGAATGCATGGGGCGCACTCCACCCCTCAAACCCGCCTGTAGCCACTGCAATATCAATCGGGAAAATCGACGCCAAAGTGTTTGCAATCAATACTTTTTTTGAAAGGCCTAACGCAAATCTATAAAATCCATTTAACCAGTCAGCGTTTTCTACAGTACGCATCCTCAACGCCTTCTCCACTTCTGTAAACCTCACAATGGGACCCGCGATCATCTGAGGGAAGCTCAAGATATACACCATGTACTCACTCAACTTTTTCAGTGGCTTCACCGTTTGCCTGTGGACGTCGAGTGAATAGCTCAAAGATTGAAATGAGAAGAAGGAAATCCCAATGGGAAGGGCGACATCTGACCACTCAAAATGATGTGGTGCTATGTTTTCCACAATGAAATTTGCATACTTGAAATACACCAGCATCCCCACATTTAAAATGACTGACGCGCCCACCGCGCGAGACCGCTTCTTGCCTCTCAACTTATCTAACTCACGCACCAAATAAAAATTCACAACACAGCTACACAGTAAAATCGGCAAAAACGACATCGCACCCCACGCATAAAAGATGACTGATGCAACCAACAATATGGCATTCTGAAATTTCGTACCCCCCAGCCTATACGCCACCAGAAAAGGGGGCAAAAAATAGAGAAGGAACGTGATACTAGAAAAAACCATTGCGCGATAATACAACGATTGCTATATTGTATCATGTTTTATCGATTCCTTTTCTTTTACTTCGCCTTTATAAGCGTACCCCTGTCGGCAAAAACCGACACCCTATTTGTCTACAGCGAAGAGATGAATAAGGAAATCCCCAATTTGATCATCCTTCCTCAAGGCATTGAAAACCTATCGGAAAGCCTGCCCATGATCTACCTCCTCCATGGCGCAGGTGGGAATTTTGACAACTGGTATCGGAGAGTTCCGAAACTTCAAAATCTAGCCGACGAATGCAATTGCATTGTGGTTTGTCCAGATGGGGGTAAGACAAGCTGGTACCTTGACAGCCCCATTGATCCTGAAATGAGATATGAGAGTTACATCACAGACCTTCTCATCCCTGAAGTAGACCGCATTTACGCCACACTTAATTCTCCCACTCAAAGAGCGATCACAGGACTTAGTATGGGAGGCCATGGCGCACTTTACCTTGCGCTTCGACATCCTGAGCTGTTCAGCTATGCAGGAAGCATGAGTGGAGGCGTCGACCTCAGGCCCTTTGACAACAATTGGGGCTTGCCTGACATCTTGGGGGATGCTTCAGCGTTTCCTCAACATTGGGAAGCGCACAGCGTGGTGTTTTTATCGGAAAACATCCAAACTGAACAGAAGTTCATCATCGACTGTGGGCTGGATGATTTCTTTCTAGATGTGAACAGATCGCTCAACAGAGTCATGAATGAGAAAGGGATCTCACACGTGTATAGCGAAAGATCAGGCGAACATAACTGGAAATACTGGCGCGTGTCTGTGGCAGAACATTTCCTTTTTTTCAGCGCACATTTCAAAAAAAACTGATCGCCGAAAAATCTAATTCAAGACCTCCAACACTTTGCTGCTGGAATATCCCTCAGACGTCGTCAATTTATAGATGTATGAGCCTGGAGATAAATCGCCTGGCAATGTGCGACGAATAAGATGTCTCCCATTAGAAAAGGGTGCGTTATCTAACCAAAGCGCAATACTTCGACCATTGATGTCAAAAAGCTCCAGTGTAATCTCTGAGGGTAAATTTGGCAGAGAAAATCCGATAGAAATCTCTGTGGACGACGACGTTGGATTCGGCCACGCGGGGAGCAACTTACATTCTTCGAAGACAATACGCGCTTCTTCTAAAGAGGAGATAGAAATATCCTCGTCTCCATCCTGATAGGGCACATATTGAAAGAAGATCACATACATCTCGTCAGTGGTGTAATCACCGAAATACATATCCTGGGGTGGGTTGTTCGGATTAAAAGTGTTCGAAGATGTATTGTCGTAGGAAGCGATTGCATGAATCGTATAGCCGCCTGGGATATGTAAAAGATGAGGGTATGCAAAAATAC
>JAPKBK010000018.1 GCA_028823435.1 Flavobacteriales bacterium | reverse complement strand
TCGCAGTTTTTCCAGGCGCATTAATAGCTAGTTTAGTACTTGCCTTTACATGGGTCGGGGATGGTTTTAGAAACGCTTTTGATTTAAATAGTTGAGTTCATCTATGAACATGAATATCTTTCAATAATATGGAGTCAAGCAAAGTCACATTCGTAGCGGGGCATAAAGGAATGGTGGGGTCCGCCATTGTAAGGGCTTTGAAAGATAGGGGGGCATCAAATATTGTCACAAGAACATCCAAAGAGCTCGACCTTAGAAATAGAACAGAGGTAGATCAGTTTTTTGAACAGGAAAAACCTGAAGTTGTATACTTGGCTGCGGCAAAAGTGGGCGGAATACATGCGAATTCTACATATCCTGCAGATTTTTTGGTAGATAACATCCTCATGACAACAAACGTCATTGATGCCTCACATAAACACGGCGTTGAGAAACTGCTTTTTCTAGGGAGTTCATGTATCTATCCACGTTTGGCCTCACAACCTATCTCTGAAGAAGCACTCCTCACAGGACCTTTGGAGCCCACAAATGAAGCTTACGCACTGGCAAAGATCGCAGGCCTTAAAATGTGTGACGCCTTTAGAAAACAGCATGGGTGTAATTTTATTTCAGCAATGCCCACGAATTTGTATGGTCCTGGAGACAATTATCACCCAGAAAACAGTCATGTTCTGCCCGCACTTATGAGGCGTTTCCACGAAGCGGTCAGGGACGGAGAAAATGAAGTTGTTTGTTGGGGGTCGGGATCTCCAAAGAGAGAGTTTTTACATGTAGATGACCTCGCAAAAGGTCTGTTACACCTTATGGACCATCACAATTCAGAGGGCTGGATAAACATTGGCACTGGAGAAGACCTCACCATTAAAGAACTCGCTTTGACAATCGCACATGTTGTGGGATATCGAGGGGATGTCATTTGGGACACCTCCAAGCCTGACGGAACACCACGAAAACTTCTCAATGTAGATCGCATCAACGAGATGGGATGGGAAGCTACTATTAAGTTAAGACAAGGAATTGAATCTGTATATGCAGACTATCTTTCTCATGAAAAATAATTTGAATGACTCCTCTGGACGACGTGACATCATTCAGATATTCATTTTTACACTTTTTCTTTCCCCGTCTCTGTCTGCTCAAAACACCACTTCATATTCGATCAAGTCTCATGCCATCACCCTTGAATCTGAAAGAGCGTTAGTCGTTGTTGACCCTTCAATCAGTTTTTTATATCTGGTAGGGGAAGATTTTCAAGGTATCAACAACATTCGTGGCGCAAAATTTAATGCAACCATTGACGGCCACTTCAAAGCGGGAGGAGCGCTTTTAGAACGACAATCTACATTAAGTCCATTTTTGACAGATTTCTCAAGACAATCTAACAGATTGCCAGGTTGGGGTCGCTTCAAGACGATTTCTTCATTGACAGACACCGATCTTCCCCTCAAAGTAGATGTCGCCAGAGCAACTGGTTTTATTGAGTGGGCAGAAAAAGTGGGCAAAGACGAAGCCAAAGGATTTCATGCGCGACTGTCAAATGAAGCACAAAATTTTGGATGGGCACACGCCCCTCTTTTGTTAAATAGAGATGACGTCCCCTACCCCACTGCAAAAATTGGTTGGCAAAATTCAAAACTAAATTTTGACTTACGCGCCTTTCAATGGATTGGAGATGTGCGAGGCCCTATGGGAAGTACGACAGAGCCTCTGTTCAACAGGATTCACGGCACGCTTGCTTCAGGAAAATACAACACTGACTCTTGGGGAGTTGCGATGTTATTCGGAAGGGCAAAAGAAGTGGCTCAAGACACAAGTTCCAGCAGCCATATACAAGCCATCTCCCTTTCAGGCTTTAAGGTGTTTCATGACGTTCGGTTCATCTGGGAAATGTCCAAATCATCTGCCTCTGAAAAAGGTGTTTCATGGCAGGTGGGTGGCGAATATTCTCGAAAAAACACGAAGGTTGGCATACACCACTTCGTCACTCAAGCAGGTTTATACGGTGGAGATGGTGGCACAGAATGGTCTCATTCAGGCATTCCCTTAGGCGTAATGACTGGAGGGCAAAGTACATCCTCCATCATTTGCGCAGCGTATAGAAATAAATTGTTGCCGAAGTGGATTCTTTTTTCTGAGTGCGGCTCACTCAAAAGCGCACAATACAACTATGACCTGAAGTGGTTCAAAGCAAATATGAGCCGGGTGATTCTCGAAGATTGGGATTTATGTGGAACGCTTTCTTTTGAACATCTCTTTCCAGCCGATCATTTGTCTGAGGGACCTTCAGGATGGATGATGTCCTTCGGAATCACACACGGAATAATTAATCCATAACTTACACCTCCTATCTATACATATGTCACTTATTATTGTCAGCATATTAACCTCATTTATCACTGTGTTATTTGGCATGCCTCCACTTATTAAAGTGGCGCGTTTAAAACAACTTGTGGATAAACCGGGAAGCGACAGAAAGCTTCACGAAAGATCAACACCAAACGTGGGTGGGGTGATCATTTTCGCTGCAACGATATTCACTGCACTAGCTTGGCTTACCATTTCCGATATTCCCTTGCAAACATTCAGGCCTTGGATTGTCGTTCTGTCAACAGCTGTTCCTATATTCTTCATGGGACTCAAAGATGATGTCATCGGCATCGATCCCATGAAAAAACTAATGATTCATATTCTTATTGGAGGTATGATTATTGTGCTTGCAGATATCAGAATAGAAGGGTTTTATGGTCTTTTCGGGGTAGAAACCATCCCTATTTATGTGAGTTATCTGTTCTCGTTATTCGTGTATGTTGTGATCGTCAATGCAATCAATCTCATAGATGGTGTGGATGGCTTAGCAGGAGGATGGGGTGTTATTGCCATGGCTGCATTTACATATTGGTTTCACAGTACGAATCAACCAGGATCGGCAATTGTCTCTGCATCTCTGGGAGGAGCGCTACTGGGTTTTCTGATTTTTAATTACCATCCCGCACGAATTTTCATGGGAGACAGTGGTTCTCTAATTGTCGGATTAATCACATTCGTTCTGGCAGTCAAAGTCATCGGAACACCTATGGAAATAACACCCGAGGTGCTTCAAGGAGTATCCAAGCCAGTATTGGCAATGGGCATACTTGCTTATCCCTTGGTCGATACCATTCGGGTATTCTTCCTCCGCGTATTTCGAGGCGTTTCTCCGTTTTCCCCCGACAAACTTCACATTCATCACATTCTCATTGGAAAAGGGTATGGACATCGAAAGACATCCATCCTGATTTGGGTGGGTTCTGTTTTCTTCTCATTACTATCATTTTTAAACATCAACGCCATGGGCTCATGGTTTAATCCTACCACACATTTTTTAACCTACATGGGATGTGCTATTTTGATAGGGGCCTTACCTACGGTGCTGCCTAAATTAAAAACGAAATGATATTTTTAAGGGCTGAATGTTGTGTGTTGTTCATCTTGGGATTTCTCGTTATAAATTCTTATTCAGCGCAATCCACACGCACTCCTGCCTGGTTCACTCCGCTAGACAGCGAAGCCATTAGGGCTTGGAATATTGCAGACTCCCTTGAAGCCATGGTCCCATGTATTCAACCGCTTTCAGATTGGGCGGGAGATGTTCATGCAAGTGGTGAAAATGGCGTAAGTATGAGAGATTATGGGTCCTTTTCTGGAGTGAATGTCGATGGTGAATATAAATTCATTCAGGGTGACAATGCTGGCAACGCTTCAATTATAGGGCTTAGGACATCTGGCGATTTGCATGATGTGTTTCATTACGAAATCTCTGCAGAAAGATGGAAACTGCCTGTCCCACAGCATCTTTACGACTCAGGTGTGAGGTGGGGGCGATTTGATGGCGTAGGTGTTATATCTGGTGCTAACCCTGGGGCAGGTTCCGTTAGGGCACTTCAAGTTGACAGGCTAAACTTCCGGACCTCGGTCAAGTTATCTCCATCAATTGAGTTTGCGATAGGCCATGGTCCGCACCATTGGGGGCCAGGAATCAGATCCCTTTATTTCGACAGATCTATGGCTCCATCTTCATATTTGCGGCTCTTTATCGATGCAGGTCCAGTGAATTATACACACATCTTGCTACGCACACTTCACCCTATGGCGCTCATTGATTCAAATGAAATAGGTTGGGTGGCTGCCCATATGGTGGATGTCGGATTGGGTGGTGGGTTTTCTGGGGCGCTCTTCGGCGCTGTGAAATGGCAAAGCAATGATACGGGCGTCAATCACCGCATCGAGCCATCGTACCTCATTCCAGTTGTCGCTTTTCGACCCTCAGAATATGCACTTGGGTCATCCGACAACGCACTCATAGGCGCACAGTTGATTTGGCGTGGATATGGAAAGAGAAGTCCACATCAAAAAACAGTTTATGGTCAGATTCTTTTTGATGAACTTCTTACTTCCAAGCTTGTAGAAGGAACGGGTTGGTGGGGGAACAAATGGGGGGTATTGGCAGGTGGGAGCCTCAACTCTAGAAATGGCAAATGGGGATGTCTGATTGAAGGTTCAGTTGTCAGACCCTTTACATATTCTCACGCATCTGAAATCGCTGCTTGGACACATGCTCGAAAACCTTTGGCACACCCCTTGGGGTCAAATTTTGCGGACATTATTCTCCGAATCAAATGGGTGGTTAAAGAAGAATATACCGTGAGACTTGCGATAGAAAGAGTGTCTCGAGGTCTCGACCCCTCCACGGGATACGCTTCAGGGTCTGACATCTTTCGGAGTTACCTAGATCGAGAAAGTGATGACGATCAATTTTTCATGCAAGGTGTGGGGTCCGAGTTTCAAAGGATCTCTATTGACATCGCTCGCGCTACAGGAGAGAAATTTAATGTTGCTGGAATTGAAGTGTTTGCAAGGGGATCTATGAGAGTGGAGTCACACACCGTTGATGAAACAGGACAAGGCGCAAGTACTGATCCATGGAATGCGTTTAGAGTGCAATTTGGCATCAGAAATACGCGCGTATTAGAAGGGCGAGACTGGTAATTCCTGACGTACTTTTGTTCCTGATTATTTGCCCCAAATGACGAAAGAAAAGACCCCTTCACTTCTAAAAGATATCGGTACGCTTTTTAAAGTTCGTCTGGGATTTTTTGTCGTTCTTTCATCCGTCTTGGGATGGTTTATGGGCGTTGACACGATTGATTTTGGAAACGTATTATTGCTCATTGGAGGCGGGTATTTATTAACCGGTGCGTCGAATGGTTTTAATCAAATCATAGAGCGTAACAACGACTCAATCATGGCTCGGACAAAAAACCGTCCATTGCCCACAGGTAGAATGACGATCAATCATGCACTGATGCTGAGCATCGGCGCTGGAATAACTGGCATCTACTTCCTTCATCTGTTAAATAACAGCGCTGCCATATTGGGATTCATCTCATTCGTGCTGTATGCGTTTGTATATACCCCTCTTAAATCTAGATCATCTCTTTGTGTGTTTGTCGGGGCCATTCCCGGAGCATTGCCTCCGATGATAGGTTATGTCGCTGCAACTGGAGAGTTTGGTGTTGAACCGGGCACTTTGTTCGCCGTACAATTTATGTGGCAATTCCCACATTTTTGGGCGATTGCATGGCTTGCGCACGACGATTATTCAAAAGTGGGATACAAAATGTTGCCGTTCAACTCTGGACTTACAGAACGTTCTGCTTCATTGATCTTACTCTACACCCTATTCTGTATCCCTACAAGTATTCTTCCTTGGGCATTTCCAAACGGCAATCCAATGGT
The DNA here is from genome assembly GCA_028823435.1 of Flavobacteriales bacterium. Lineage (GTDB taxonomy): Bacteria > Bacteroidota > Bacteroidia > Flavobacteriales_D > Sanyastnellaceae > UBA974. Next base: position 8,956 of record JAPKBK010000018.1, on the reverse strand, counting down.
TGGAAACGTTGCCTTAGTGGTTGCGATCATGGCAGGTTTGGGATTCTCCTGGTTTGCCTGGAGATTGTCAATGACACTTGACAGATCAGATGCACGTAAATTAATGTTTGCTAGTTTCATATATCTGCCTCTGGTACAAATCATATACGTACTAGACAAAACTCCGATGTAGTTAAATCAATTTTTTCATGGAAAACAATCCAACAACAGCGTACGATCCTTCTACCGACAAAAAGGTAACAGACAGTTCTAAGATTATGCTTATGGCTTTCATCATTTTCTCAGTGACAATGATGTTTGGCGGTTTAGTAAGTGCGTATCTCGTAAGTAGCATAGGTCAGTACTGGGTCCATTTAACCCCCCCTACTGCTTTGTGGATTAGCAATGCACTTATTGTAGCTTCTTCCGTTTCGCTCTTTGCTTCACTGAAGGCGATGAAAGGAGGGAAAGTAAAGCAATCCAAGATGCTTTTGATTGTGACGCTAATCCTGGGGGTTGGTTTCACTGTGACTCAATACTCTGGATGGAAGTCTTTGGCCCAAATCGGTAGTGGTTATGGGACGGAAACGAATGATGATGGGCTCGCTGCTTATTCCTGGAACAGAATTAACGAATTAATTGAAAACAAAGCCGTGTATGGCGAAGATTACGATGTCCGAATTAACGGTGCGCCACTCCTTTTCAACTCTGAAACAGGCGCGTTTTACGCGCCAAACGACCCTTTAATGGTTCGACCTATCACTTCCGATGTGATTCATCGCACGAATTCTAGCGCATCTTACATATGGGCCTTAATCTTGCTTCACATCTTTCATTTGGTACTGGGGATCGGGTATATATGTGTTAACTTATTTCGTGTTTTAAAGGGATACATCAACCCTGAGGACACTGTTCGGCTTAAGGTTTTAAGTATCTTCTGGCATTTCTTAGGCGGACTTTGGTTGATGTTATTTGTCCTACTATTTTTAAAATAATTAATTCGAAAAACAGCTTGAGTTTAAGATAGAATCATTCTTGATAAGCCGCTTAGATACTCTAATAAAAAAAAGAGCACTCATTCGGGAATGATTTATTAAATTTGCGCAACTAATTCGCAATCCATTTGCAGCATGTCAGGACATTCAAACGATAACGTTTCTTCAGAAGAATTATGGGGGGGAGGAAGGTCACCTTATGGCATCTCCTATGGGAAGATGTATATGTGGTTTTTCTTAGTATCCGATGCATTAACATTTAGTGGATTATTAACTGCATATGGGTTTTCTAGAGCTGCGAGTGAGGACGCTTGGCCTATTGGAGAACAAGTTTTCAGAGCGCTCCCTGGTTTAGAAGGTCAGTACCCTCTTGTCTACGTCGCGTTAATGACATTTATTCTGATCGTCTCTTCTGTGACCATGGTACTTGCTGTGGAAGCGGGGCACAGAAATGACAAACGAGGTGTGGTGCGTTGGATGTTGGCGACCATCATTGGTGGCGTATTTTTCCTTGGATCTCAAGCTTGGGAGTGGTCTCACTTTATCCATGGAGGCGGAGGATCTTTCCTTTTGGCAACTGAAGTTACAATTACTGCCGACAATGGCAAGGAGTATGTACTTCCCGTAGGTGAACCCATCTTTATGGACCATCACTTTGGAGAGATTGCAGAAGCATACAGCAATGGCGATGCATCTGTAAATCTTCATGAACATCACGGTCACGTGACATTAACTCAGTTTGGAGAACACACACACGAAGCCGAACTCCATCAGCTGACAATACACAAGTATATTGAAGATGAGCAGGTCATAACTGGAGACGATATCTATACGTTATGGGAGGCTCGGTCAGAATCATTCACATTTGGGGCGAATATGCATGAAAACGAATATGCAACGCAACAGAGTTATGCAAACTTCTTTTTCTTTATCACAGGATTCCACGGATTCCACGTATTTTCAGGTGTTGTGATAAATTTCATTATTTTCATTATGGCATACCGTGGCGTTTTCGAAAGACGCAAGCATTATGAAATGGTGGAGAAAGTTGGTTTATACTGGCACTTTATCGACCTTGTTTGGGTATTCGTTTTCACTTTTTACTACCTCATCTGATAGCACTCAATTATGGAACGCGACGATCTTATTGTAAATGACAGTTACCCTTTAAACGCTCATCACAGTGAAGAAGAAGGGGTTAAAATTCGAAAGAATATTATCTTTGTTACGGTTCTGTTGACAGCGATAACAGCGGTTGAGGTGGCTATGGGAGTCATATTCAAGCGTTCTGAAACATTTTCTTGGGAAATGATTAAGTGGACTTTTGTGACATTAACCCTTGTCAAAGCTGGGTACATTGTCATGTCTTTTATGCATCTTGGAGAAGAGAGAAGTGTCATGAAAAAGACCGTTTTAATCCCCTATCTCATCTTTATCGTATATCTCGTATTTATAGCCATTACTGAAGGTTTTGCACATTTATACAACCTCACTAATTTTCATTAAGGCCTTCTCGCCGAATTCTAACTGCCATGCATAAGAAGAGGATTGCATTAATCTTTCTATTATTGGCTCTCCCTATTACGGGGATTGTGGTTCTTGGAATCATGGGAAACCACAAATTCAACACACTTCCTTATTTTATGGAAAGTGGGGCTATTGATTCTCTTGTTCCAGGAGTATACAGCGTGGGTGACTTTCAACTCACAAATCAGGATTCCGATCCCTTTGGTTCAGAAGAATTGAAAGGCCAGGTATGGATCGCAGCTTTTTTTGGGACCGACGCCCCTCATGTTGGGGCAATGACAAGACAGCTTCTTTGGCCTAATTTCAGGTACAGAGATAAGGAAGGTATCTCAATCGTATGCTTCACCTTAAGTCCAGAACACGACACACCGGACGTCTTGTCAAAATATGTTGACATGAATACGCGCTACAATGGTGTAGACGGAAAATGGCAGTTCTTAACCGGAGAAAAGATAGAAATTGACAGAATCATTCGTGAGGAGTTTAGGATTACGCGTGACACAGAAGAACCTGACAACATCGCCACGCTTTGGCTGGTAGATGCAAAAGGATATCTCCGGGGAGTCTATCATGCCGCTTCTGAAGATGCCTTGAGGGATGCAACTGAGGATATTGCACTCTTGAGGAAGGAAATGGATCTTGCAGAATACGCCCGACAGAAAAAGCAAGAAGCGTTCGACAAAAACCCACCTGCACCACTCCCCGTTTTGGGACCTGAAGGGCACACCGTTCCTATGTTTGAATTTACTGGAATAGACAATCAGAAAGTAAGTCACCGAGATGTAAAAGGCACAATTAGAATCGTCGATTACTTCTTTACGTCTTGCCCTACCATTTGTCCATTGTTGAGTGCTCAACTGGCAAGAACCCAAGTAATTTTAAGAAAAAACGGTGTAAGTACTGAGGAAGTCATCATTTTGAGTCATTCTGTGGATCCAGAAAGAGATACGCCAGAACGTCTCGCTGGTTATGCTGAAAGGATAGGTGCAGACACCTCACAGTGGAAATTTCTCACCGGAGATAAGGAGGACTTATATGATCAGGCAAAAGAGGGGTATTTCCTCACTGCCCTTCCAAGCGATACCGCAGCAGGTGGCTTTTTCCATTCTGACTCCTTCGTTCTCATAGATAAACGTGACAGAATAAGAGGATACTACGATGGAACCTCCACGGAAGAAGTCGATAAAATGATCGATCATGTGTATCAATTAATTACAGAATAAATGAAACTTACAGATTCTCAACTTAAAGTGATTGTATGGTCTGTTACCATCATAATACCCGTTGTCGTGACGCTACTAGCGTATCTACCACCGTTAGATTTATCTCCGGAAACAGCTGCCAAACTTTACTTACTCCCTAAAATGAACGCAATCCTGAATGGCACAGCATTCTTTGCTTTGTTGGGCGCCTGGATCGCGATTAGGGCCGGAAAAATAAAGCTTCACAGAGCGCTAACATCGACAGCTGTAGGGTTGAGTGTTCTGTTCTTATTGAGTTACATCGTATTCCACTTTACAACTGCCCCTACCCGATTCCAAGGAGAATCGTCAATCAAGATGATCTACTTGTTCATCTTGTTGACACATATCGTTCTCTCTGCCGCCATTGTCCCATTGGTGTTGTTCACATATGCACGAGGTTGGGCAATGGAAGTGGAGAAGCATAAAAAACTCGCGCATTTTACCTGGCCCATATGGTTATACGTTACAGCAACCGGAGTGATTGTTTATTTGATGATAAGCCCCTACTACCCTGCGTAATGAATCGGTTAAAACACATCTTCCTTCTTGCATTTGTCACCTTATCAGTGTCAGTGCCATCGTGGGGACAATGCGTCATGTGTAAGGCCCTTGGAGAACAAAGTGCGAATCAAGGGATGATGGGAACGGGACTTAACCAGGGGATTATCTTCATCATGATTATTCCGTATTTGCTTATTGGAATAGGACTTGTGCTCGTCTGGAAAAGATTTAACAAAGAGGAGGGATAGTATTTATGTTTGTATGAGGGTCTATTCGTTAAATTTGTACGAATAATTCCTTTACTTCTCACATGACTAGATTCATCTCAACGGCTATCATTACATACATTGTCCTGTTATCCGGATCTCTGATTGCACAGACCTCAGTTTGGTCTCTTCAAAAGTGCATCAACCATGCTTTTGAGTACAATCTTCAAATAAAGCAGAGCGCATTAAACAATGACCGTGCTGAAATAGGTTTATTCAGTGCAAAAGGTGCATTCCTTCCTTCGCTTAACGCATCTGGTTCTCATGGCTATAACATCGGTATGACCATTGACCCTTTTACAAACGAATTTGCAACAGATGCGATTCAATCAAATAGTTTTGGGCTGAATTCAGGCATTACGTTATACAATGGATTTAAAAACCACTTGAATTTAAAGCGTGCTGCGCTCGGAGTCGATATCGCAATGATCAACCTCGAACAAACAAAAAATGATCTTGCGTTATCAATCTCAGCTGCTTATCTCAATGTGCTTTTTCAAGAAGAATTCGTCACCCTGGCGACGCTGAATTTAGAGACCACGCAACGACAAGCCAACCGTGTCGGGAAACTTGTCGAAGCTGGAGCTGCACCCGAATCGGATTTGCTGGATGTCCAAGCCCAAGAGGCGTCCGATTATGCTTCCCTCGTCTCTAGTGAAAATGCGCAATATCTTGCCAAACTAAATATTGTTCAGCTCCTTCAATTAACCCGCGCGCAAGCCGAAACCTTTGAAATCGTGAAGCCTTCGAAGGAGGATTTAGAATTTTCTGCACTCCCACCCTCTTCTGAACTTGCGATTAATTACGCTTTAGGTACCTTCCCCGAAATTCGTGCCGCAGCACTTACCGTGGATGATTCGTATCTCAATCTTGATATCGCAAAAACAAACTACCAGCCTCGACTATTTGCTTCATACAACTTTGGGTCCGGATATTCTGGAAACAGACGACAAGGGAACATGGACCCTTCTACAACCAATTATACCATCATGACTCAAGAGGGTTTTTTATTAATTGCACCTGTGATTGATTACAGTGACGTAACATACACAACCATTCCATTCACGGATCAGTTAAGTGACAACATTAACCAAAGCGTCTTTTTCTCGTTAAGCATCCCCATTTTTAATGGATTCGCGACCAGAAATGCTGTACAACAAGCAGAGATAGGCATTCTTCAATCGAAGTATGCTGAAGAAGCGACTGTACAAATCCTCACACAAAACATTGAAGGTGCTTGGGCCGATGCTGTGGCGGCACAGAAAAACTTGCTCGCACAAGAAGCGGCATTGGCTGCTGCCGAACTCGCCTTTACAAACACCGAATTAAGGTTTGAAGCCGGCGCGATATCAGCACTTGAGTACGCAGACTCTAGGGCACGTTTAGATAACGCGCGAACAAATAGCTTACGAACGAGATACGACCTTGTCTTTAAATCTAAAATCTTAGATTTCTATCAAGGAAAGGCAATTACACTTCGTTAAACTTTAGCTATGAAAAAGAAAAAGATATTTCTTATCCTTGGAGTCGTTGTAGTGCTTCTTGTCATTGTGGCCTCATTGTTTGGCGGAGAAAGGGAGCTTCCAGAAACAACGACCACAACAGCAGCCATGAGGTCCATCACAGAAAGAGTGAGTGCGTCTGGGAAAATTCAGCCTGTACTGGAAGTGAATATTTCTGCTGAGGTAAGTGGACAGTTAATTGACCTTCCAGTGGTGGAAGGAGATCAAGTGAATGAGGGTGATCTGTTGGCCCAAATCAACCCAGATGTATACATCGCAGCAAGAAACAGAGCGCAAGCTGCTGTCAACACGACGCTGTCGAATTTGTCATCCGCAAAAGCGATGCTTGCAACAAGCGAAGCAAATCTGTTTGTCGCCGAAAAATCTTGGGAACGTACTCAGAATCTTTTTTCAAATGGGGTAATCTCTCAGGCTGACTATGACCAATCAGAAGCCGCAATTCACAATGCAAAAGCAACGCTCACAAGTTCAGAGGAAGGCGTAAAAAGCGCAAATTATTCTATTTTAAGTGCAAAAGCATCTTTACAAGAAACATTAGACAACTTATCTAGAACAACACTACGTGCACCCCAATCTGGCATTGTAACGGCATTGGTCAAAGAAGTGGGCGAAAGTGTTCAAGGAAACGGATTTGTTGCAGGAGAAGTCGTCATGAAGATTAGCAATTTAAGTGAAATGGAGGTTGATATTGAAGTCAACGAAAGTGACATTGTAAGAGTGGCAATGGGGAATAAGTCTGAAATTGAGGTCGATGCCTATTTGTCTGAAACATTTCTAGGCCAAGTCACTGAAATTGGAAATACCGCTTTAAATGCGGGTTCGAACGGATTCAATTTGGATCAAGTCACCAATTTTTCTGTAAAAGTAGGGATTGACCCCGAAAGCTATCAGCACCTTCTTTCAAACGCCACCTCATCTCAATCACCTTTCCGTCCTGGGATGAGTGCTACTGTAGATCTTCTGACAAAAAATGTAACAGACATTGTATCTGTCCCCATTCAATGTGTGACAACTCGAAAGTCGGAGGATGACGATAAATCAGAACTTGGTGTGTTTCTTTTTGACAATGAAACGGTAACCTGGACGAAGGTCGAAACAGGGATTCAGGACAACCGGTATATAGAAATAATTTCGGGTATAGAAAACGGCGCCACGCTGGTGAGTGGTCCATATGACATGGTATCTCGAAAGCTAGAAGATGGCGACACAGTCTCAGGCATAGCTGAGGACAACGATGAGGGTGAGGAAACCAAGACAAAAGATGAGGACTAAATAATTGCCACCCATAGATGTCTGTACTCCTTCACTTAGAAACGACTACCCGCCAATGTTCAGTTGCACTTTCCAATCGAAGGAAACTTCTTGCCAGTCGAACAGTTCGAAATGAAGGGTACAGCCATGCAGAGATGCTGCTTCCTTTTATTGACGAGGTTTTCAAAGAAAGCGGGACCGCTAAATCCGAGTTAAAAGCCGTAAGTGTCTCAGGTGGGCCAGGTTCCTACACCGGGCTTAGAATAGGCGTCGCAACCGCCAAGGGGATTTGTCATGCGCTTAAAATCCCCTTAATTTCAGTAGACACTTTAACTGTTTTGGCGACACAAGCCCGCAACACTCATCCTGGCATGGATGCATACGTGAGCATGTTAGATGCTAGGAGGATGGAAGTTTACAGCAGAACTTTTCCTTCAGATCTTGAAAGCGCAACTGAGATTGAAGCTCTTATTATCCCTGAGATAAAAACATTCCCTTGGGACACCTACGAAAACATATGCTTTATAGGTGATGGGGCTTTGAAATGTCGTGACATCCTCAAGGGAGAAAAAAGACTCTTTCTTGAAGCGTGGCCTACGTCTGAGGCAGCCGTGAATATCGCCACAGATAGGTTTGAAGCGAGTAACTTTGAGAATCTGGCATTGTATGAACCTACTTATCTCAAACAGTTTATAGCAGGGAAAGCAAAAGATCCATTTGGGTTGAGTAAAGAAATGAAGACATGAAGTATTTTAAAATTCCAATGATTGTGGTGGGTGCTTTTCTGCTCATACAATCTACGTGTGATCAGAATAACCAAAACATCCCATATGTGCCTGTGAATTTTGATGTCAACCTCAATCTCCCAGCATACAATTCTCTGAATTATCCAGGTGAGCACTTAATACTACAGGGCGGATCACAGGGAATTATTGTATACCGTTATACAATGGATGAATTTGTGGTCTTAGACAGGCACGCGACGTTCGATGTTGCGTTAGATTGTAAAGTCACAGTAGAATCTGACGGAATCACACTCTCGGATGCTGACGATTGTTCAGAATCGCAATGGCTCATCTTAGACGGATCTGTCATGCAAGGACCTGCAACACTCTCACTTCATCGATACAGAACGAATTGGAATCCTCCCATACTCCACGTGTATAACTGAGGAACGCGGTTAATCAGTAACGGTACTCATCAGATTTATAAGGCCCTTCAACTGGAACCCCAATGTAATCTGCCTGGTCTTGAGATAGAACCTCAAGTACGACTCCGACTTTTTCAAGATGAAGCCGCGCTACTTTTTCATCTAGATTCTTAGGCAGCGTGTAAACCTTATTTTCATATTGATCAGCCCTTTCCCAAAGCTCCAATTGAGCCAGCACTTGATTAGAGAATGAGTTCGACATCACAAAGCTTGGATGACCCGTTGCGCATCCTAAGTTTACAAGACGGCCTTCGGCAAGTACGATGATATCTTTTCCATTAAGCGTATACTGATCAACTTGAGGTTTGATCTCATCCTTGGAAGCACCGTGCGTGTTATTAAGCCATTCCATATCGATTTCATTGTCGAAATGTCCAATGTTACAGACAATCGCCTTGTCCTTCATATTCTCAAAGTGAGCTGATGTGATGATGTCCTTATTTCCTGTTGCGGTGACAAC
>JAPKBK010000017.1 GCA_028823435.1 Flavobacteriales bacterium | reverse complement strand
CAAAATTTTCTCCTCCGAGCCGTCAGCGTTTTTTTATTCTTTTTTTATCTTCAACAAATCGGCATAAACTTTGGCAAAATTCCCCTCCAATTTCTTCGTTTCACGCACGGATGGATTGCTGGCTGTTAGCGTCATTAACAGTTGAGCAGGACTGACTTTCAGAATGGAAGCAAGAGAGAACCATCGAAACCCCACACCTATATTTGTATCAATATTACGTGCTTGATGCCAGAAAAACGGGGGGTTGTATAAAACATCACCAGGCTCAAGTATAACAGTCCAGCCGTCTGCTTTTTTGAAATTACCTTCCGGTTTCTCGCCACTTGCTTTGCTCCTAAAAAACACGGATCTATCTACAAGTGGTTCAAGCAATGGAGCGTTTTTGTTGCTGTAAATCCACCATTGTTTTCTTCCATGAACCTGAACAAATAAATTTGAACCTATTGCACAGTGCATTGATGTCGATGTCCCCGCACCTCCCATAAACAATTGGTGCTTTACTCCTTTTGCACCTTTATTTGCAGCGGACATCAACCAATCCACATCAAAATCCTTTAGAAGCTCTGGGTGTTGATCCAGAAGCGGTAAAAATCTTGCATAATCCTTTCCACCGTTATTCATGGCTTCCACAAAATCGGAGAGTGAAACAGTTTTTGTTTCTTTTTCTTTCGGAGACTCTCTGCTTTCGATGGCTCCATCGAATAAGATTACGGGATCTTCAGGATATTGTTCTGCAAAAAACTCAGGAGTCCATTTTTTGTAAAGCGGCCATGATGACGCTGCATTTTTCAGCACGACAGGCTGCGATTTTTTCCGATAGTTTTTTATAAACTCCTCAACGTCCATGCCTTCAATGACAGGGACAGGAATATGATTCTCTCCATTTCCCCCTAGTCCCCCAAGTTCTTCAGGTATTTTTTCCGACAACGAAGCGCTGAGTTTCTTCCTTAATTTTTTCACTTTTTTATTTGAAGCAAAAAAATGTTCTGCGAGCCACAACATCGTATAGCGATAACGGTCGTATCGTGTGATTTTATCATTCATATTTTACAATGTAGAACAAATAACCCGAAACGGGTTTTCTTTAAACTCGACTCATTAACCACCCCACGATTGACCCCTACTTCATGAAAAAACCCATTTTGTTGCGGATGAATGACATTATGTGGCCCATAATATCTTGACGGAGATGGCAGTGTAATTGTTGCGTTATTTGGGATAGAACTGTCTTTTTTTATTTAATAAATTGAACGAAGTTCAATTGGTCAATTCTTAATGTAGATTGCCCCATGCTAAGAGAATTGGGGGTGTTGTTCAGCACGGGATTGTTGTGCTTTGCACTATTCTGGGGCGTGTTTTCGGCCTTTCAGAACCAGACATTTTTCGACGATACTCTGGGGATTGTTGCCCATTCATATGAGCGGACGGATACTGAAACGGGGTTTAACATTTCTGAGAACGCAACACCATATGTAGAGGTAACCCAAGAGAAATACTTGAGGTGGGATGCGGAAATATTCAGCTTTATAAGAGATAGAAACTACGTGTTTGAGGAGGAATTCAGGGGAGAGGTGAGGGCTGCCTTTTTCCCACTATTTCCATTTCTTTGGAAAACGACGGGACTATCTCCAAGAGGAGTGTCTGTTTTGAATTACATCCTTTTTATTCTAAGTATGGCCTTGTTGTTTGCCTATTTACAACCTAAGACTCCTATAAAAAACAAATCAAAATTGCCGTTTTTTATCGCACTGATTACACTCCCAACAACCATTGTTTATCACATTCCATATTCGGAATCTTTGTTTATGCTAGGCATGACGGTTGTTGTCATTGGGGTTTTAAAAGAGAAATATGGACTGTATTTTTTTGGTGCCCTTCTCCTTGCGATGGTGAGGCCTGCAACTGTTTTTGTGCTCATTTCTATACTTGCGATTGAAGCGTTTAGGTTTCTGTGCAACAGAGAGACAAATGCACTCATAAAGAATTCGATACTTAGAGGCACCCCATTTGTCATGGGGTATTTACTGGTGTTTATTATCCAGTGGACCACCTCTGGTTCGTGGACCTCCTTTTTTGATGCCCATCAGTTTTGGGCGTCAGGGCTCCCAGAGAACACCTGGATCACAGATTGGTCAGTTGAAGGGTATGGCATGAATGTATTCAGCATCTTTTTTATAGCCATCCCAGCGTGTGTATTGTCAGGAAAAATAATTTGGGAGCACAGAAGAATCAAGATGCAGAAGCGAGATTATTTGTTGCTCTCTTCGCTTCTCTACATTTCAGGAATTCTCATTTTTACGATATTGACTTCAAACGGAAATATCCACAGCTTATTCAGATTTATCATGGCATCGCCTCTGTTTTATATCGCCGCGATTGTTTTGTTTTTCGACTTTGAAAAATCGGCAGTCGACAAAACTAAGCTCCTAAAGTTGAATACAATTTTCATCGGGCTGTGCATTTTCATGCTCGCCTTTATTGCGCTTATGCCCTATGGGGGTGACATTTTCCAATTTAAATACCTCGGGATGCTATTGCTTGTGGGCTATACCTTTTTCGGGATGAATTACAAACGATTGAACCGCCCGTTTGGGGTCGTTGTATTCTGCGCACTTACGATAATGAGCACGGTTTGGAATACATACCTACTCAACATGATGTTCTGTAACGGATGGACCTTTACTTAAAAAGCGCCTAATGAGGAAGCTTGTCCTTGAGGTGTCCGTATGCAACAACACCAAGCATCGCGGATAAAATAGCCACAAGCATAATTCCATAACCACTGCCCACAAGTGCGTAAAGTGGACCTGGGCAGGCTCCGGTTAAAGCCCACCCCAACCCGAAGATTATCCCCCCGAAGAGGTTGGCTTTTTTATGGAGAGGCTTAGGTGATGGGTTGATGAAATCCCCGTTTATAGATTTTGCGCCAAAGCGCTTCATTATCCAAATTGAGAGCGCACCCACCGCGATTGCGCTTCCAATAATGCCATACATGTGAAAGCTCTGGAACCAAAACATTTCTTGTATTCTAAACCAAGAGACCACCTCGGCTTTTACGAGTATCCCTCCAAAAAGGACTCCCAACAGCAGTGCGTATATATGTTTCATATGAGTGACAAGATTGACGGAAGAATGATCCAACTCACGAAAAGACCTCCAATAAAAAACCCAATGACAGCCACCAGCGACCCCAAAGAAAATTGACTAAGCCCCATAATGGCGTGGCCAGAAGTACATCCACCTGCATATCGGGTTCCGAACCCCACAAAGAATCCACCCAGTACGACACTGATCAAGGTGGCTGGGTTTAACATGTGGCTGAAAGAAAAAAGCTGCTCAGGCATAAGCCCAGTAAAATCGGTGATGCCCATTCCGCTTAGCTTCTCAGCCGTTGCATCTGAGATGCCCACAAGACTCTCTGACGGCACGTATTTTGCGACGAGCACCGCACCAAGAAAAACCCCAAACACAAACATCAAGTTCCAGGTCTCTTTCTTCCAGTCGTATTTAAAAAAGCGTGCATTCGAAACAGAACACATCGCGCAGAGATGTTTGAGAGAGCTACTCACACCGAAGGATTTATTTAAAACAAACAAGAGCAAAGGAACCATAAGCCCAATTGCGGGCCCTGCGATATACCAAGGCCAGGGTTCAGCGAGAATCTGTAACATCATTTATTGTAGTTTAGCAGCAATTATTTAACCAATATATTAAATCAAAATGACAAGACCACTCCTTTCCTGCTTGTTTTTCTCGAGCGCACTACTCTCAACGCTCAGTTCTGAGGCAAATGCCCAAACCCTTGTCGCCCCATCCTTCCTTTCTGGAGACAGCTTTACAATGGGGGTTGCCGGAATTATTAGCGCTGGTGACCCCGGTGAAGAGATGGATTGGGACTACAGCGGAACAGTCACTCAAGACAGCTATGGCATTCATATTTTGCCAGCGTCCCCCTCCGCCTACGAAGACGATTACCCGGACGCAAATTGGATCATGGAGATTCCGTCATATAGCCAATCGGTTTACATGAATTTAGGCCCAGAATATTTTGAATTTTTCGGAGGCGTGGAGCAAGGCGTAAGCTATCCGCTTACGGACTCAGATATATTTTGGCCATACCCCTTTGAATATGGAGAAACCTGGAACGACGCAATGTCGGGGACACTTAATGTGCAGGGCATGATTATAAATAGGTCAGGAACAACAGAGAGCACGATGAATGGGTATGGCTCTATTTCTTTGCCAGGGGGCGTTCAGTTAGATGACGTTTCCAGGGTTGAAATGACGAGAGAAATCACCGACAGCTCTTTGACGGGCGTAAATATTTATGTGGTACACCAAATCAGGTTTCATCAAGGCACCATGGTTGCACCCCTGGTTATACACACGAATTTTCAAGTGATTACAGCGCTGGACACGACGGTGACAAATTCCACGGAGGTTTTGCAATCGTATGCGGTCGGACAGACGTCGATAGAGCAGCCTCAATCTGAATTCGGGATGTTTCCAAATCCTGCCAGAGATGACGTTCAATTGGTTTGGTCTTCATTTGACGCTTCGTCCAAGACTGTGGAGGTGAGGGACATCACAGGACGTGTTGTAGAAGAAACGCGTTCCGTTTCAGGAATGAGTTCGACGACGATAGATGTTCGCTCGTGGGCAAGTGGCGTGTATACCGTCACGTTAAATCCTGGCCAAAACAACCCTACCACGAAGAAGTTAATTGTGGAGTAAACACAAAAGCGCGTAAACACACAGGTGCCTAATACGCCCTGTCGGTTCTGCCTTCCATGAAATACATGAACGCTTTGTTCACGACGCGACGCCCTCCAGGCGTGGGGTAATTGCCCGTGAAATACCAATCTCCTTTGTGATCTGGACACGCCTCATGCAAACCCTCGATGCTCTGGAAGATGATTTTTACTTCAGCCTTCATCCCTTTGGGTTTAAGCAGCTCAGAAATCTTATCAGAAATCTCATTTGCAGAAAAAGGTGCATAAATGGCCGTTACTGGGTTTGTGATTTCCGTGAGCGGCTTTTTTAACTCGGCCTTACATTTTTCGTAGGTCTCCGTTAAAACGTGCGCCATACCTCGCTCCTTAAGAAGCGCCACAGCGGCCTTAAACGCGATGAAATCATTCATTCTCGCCATGTCTATGCCATAACAATCGGGATAGCGAATCTGAGGCGCGCTGGAGGCCACGACAATAAGTTTGGGCCCCAGGCGATCAAGAATACTTAGGATTGATTTTTTGAGAGTGGTTCCTCGAACAATACTGTCGTCAATGACGACGAGGTTGTCTTTCCCACGAATGACAGATCCATATGCCACATCATACACATGGGCTACCAAATCGTCACGTGAAGCATCTTCTGTGATAAAGGTTCGGAGCTTTGCATCCTTGATGGTTACTTTCTCAATGCGGGGTCGCTCGTTGATGATACTTTCAATTTCGTCCCCTGAAGGGTTTGCACCAAGGCCTTTTATTCGGGCTATTTTACTCTTGTTGTGATGCGTCTCAAGCCCCTTAATCATCCCATAGTAACATACCTCTGCGGTGTTCGGGATAAAGCTAGAAACAGTGTTTTCAAGGTCGTGTTCGACCGCTTCGAGAATCTTGGGAACAATCTTCTCCCCCAAGGCCTTTCTCTCCTTGTAGATGTCGATGTCGTTTCCACGACTGAAATAAATACGTTCGAACGAACAAGCGGTGCGCACTCCAGGTTCGATGATTTTCTCCATAGATGTCGCTCCATTTCGCCTGATGATTAAAGCGTGCCCCGGATCAACTTCCTTTACTTTATCTGAGGTGAGGTTGAATGCTGTTTGGATGACAGGACGTTCGGAAGCCGCGACGACAATTTCATCATCTTCATACCAGTATGCCGGTCGTATACCATTTGGGTCTCGGAGGACGAAAGCATCTCCATGACCGAGAAGCCCACACATTGTGTATCCCCCATCGAAATCAGCTGCTGCAGATTTAAGAACTCCGCCAACATCCAATGTGTCAGCGATTTGTTCAGAGATCGTTTGGTGATTTAAACCCTGTTCTTTGAGTGCGTCGAAACGCGTCTGGTTTTCTACATCTAGGTAGTGTCCGATTTTCTCTAAAACAGTGACCGTGTCGGATTTCTGTTTTGGATGCTGTCCGATTTTAATTAAGACATCGAACAGCTCATCCACGTTTGTCATGTTAAAGTTTCCCGCAACGACGAGATTTCGAGTCCGCCAATTGCTTTGTCTTAAAAATGGATGGCAATTTTCGATGTCGTTCTTTCCATACGTACCATATCGTAGGTGACCTAGAGAAAGCTCCCCTGTGAACGCAAAATTCTCCTGAAGATAATCCGCATCTGCGAGCTGTTCTTTGGAAAGATTTTCAAATCGCTCTAGGATTTTTTGAAAAACGTCTTGGATGGGCTTTCCATCAATGGATCTCATTCTGGAAATGTATCTTTTTCCAGGGCTGACGTCGAGTTTGATGTTTGCAATTCCCGCGCCGTCTTGGCCACGGTTGTGCTGTTTTTCCATCATCAGGTACATCTTGTTGAGCCCGTAGAATGCCGTTCCGTACTTATCGACGTAGTACTGTAGGGGCTTTTTAAGTCTCAGAAGCGCAATGCCGCATTCATGCGTTAGGAAGTCGCTCATAAAGATGTTTTCAGTGGAGCGACAAAGGTAGTCATAATACTACCTTTGTAACGATGACAAAGCAGCTAGAGCCGGAAGATTTTTACACAACTGAAGAAGGGTTTATTGTTTTTACAGAACAACACCACCTCAAGCGCGGCCATTGCTGTGAAAGTGGGTGTAAACACTGTCCGTATGGTTTTGACAAAGCGACAGGGACTTATAAAAAGAGACAAAAAAAATGACTTTAGCGCAATTTCAAAAAACGATACAAGAGGGCATCCCTTCTATACTTCCAAACGCACGTAAGCGAAGCGAAGGTGCTTCTCACGCACCCGTGAGAAAAGAAATTTTAACCGCGCCAGAAAAGGAGCTCGCACTGGCAAATGCGCTCAGGTATTTCCCCTCGGAACACCACCCAATTTTAGCACCAGAGTTTGCGAAAGAACTTGCCGACTATGGTCGAATTTACATGTATCGTTTTATGCCAAACGACGAGATTAAAGCGCGTCCGATAGATTGGTATCCTGCAAAATGCACACAAGCTGCGGCAATCATGCTGATGATTCAAAACAACCTTGATCCGGCTGTCGCTCAGCACCCTGAGGAGCTTATTACATATGGCGGAAATGGTGCGGTTTTCTCAAACTGGGCGCAGTACCGTTTGACGATGAAGTATTTGAGTGAGATGGATGTCGACCAAACCCTCTCCATGTACTCCGGACATCCGATGGGGCTATTCCCCTCTCATCCCGACGCTCCGCGCGTTGTCGTAACAAACGGGATGGTGATTCCGAATCACAGCTCTCAAGATGACTGGGAGAGAATGAACGCTATGGGCGTCAGCCAGTATGGACAAATGACAGCGGGATCGTACATGTATATCGGTCCCCAAGGAATCGTTCATGGCACCACGATCACAGTTCTCAATGCCGGACGGAAACTTGCTGAAAAAGACGGGGGGGATGGATCTCTTGCTGGGAGACTGTTTGTAACATCGGGATTGGGCGGCATGAGTGGAGCACAACCGAAAGCAGGAAATATCGCTGGATGTGTGACGGTGTGTGCGGAGGTAAATTCAGAGGCCGCGCACAAGCGACATGAACAAGGTTGGGTCGACCATATCATTGATGACATTGACATTCTCGCCGATCGCGTCCAGGTTTCTATTAACAACAAGGAGGTCGTGTCATATGCCTATCTCGGAAACATTGTGGACATTTGGGAGGTGTTCGACAACAAGAATATTTATATAGATCTAGGTTCAGACCAAACCTCACTTCACAATCCTTGGGCTGGGGGATACTACCCCGCAGGCATTTCATTTGAGGAGTCAAATAGACTCATGGCAAAGGAGCCCGACAAGTTTAAGGAACTCGTCAAGGCGTCATTAAGGCGCCACGCAGACTCGGTCAATCGCCACAAAGAAAAGGGGACCTATTTCTTCGATTACGGAAACGCTTTCCTTCTTGAGGCAAGTCGTGCGGGAGCTGATATTATGGCGGAAGATGGCATTGCTTTCAAATACCCAAGTTACGTTCAGGACATCATGGGGCCGATGTGTTTCGATTTTGGGTTTGGGCCATTTAGGTGGGTTTGCGCAAGCGGCGAGCCAGAAGACCTCGCACTCACAGATCGACTCGCTTGTGAAATTCTTCAGGAGATGATGGTGGATTCTCCCCCAGAAATCAGAACCCAAATGAATGACAATATTCAGTGGATTCGTGGTGCCGCCGAGCACAAGCTCGTCGTGGGTTCTCAAGCGCGTATCCTATACGCAGATGCTGAAGGTCGAATGAAGATTGCAAAAGCGTTCAATGATGCGGTTGCCTCCGGCGCGTTAAAAGGGCCGATCATTCTAGGTCGAGACCACCATGACGTAAGCGGAACGGACTCTCCCTATCGCGAGACATCGAATATCTATGACGGATCGGCCTTTACAGCAGATATGGCGATCCAAAATGTCATTGGTGATGGATTTCGTGGCGCGACGTGGATTTCGATTCACAACGGTGGCGGTGTTGGATGGGGCGAAGTGATCAATGGTGGATTTGGCATGCTTCTCGATGGTTCCTCAGATTCAGAGCGCAGACTCAAATCCATGCTCCATTGGGATGTTAACAATGGAATCGCCCGCCGAAGCTGGGCGCGCAACAAAGGCGCAGAATGGGCAATTGATCGTGCCATGTCTGTAGAACCACGACTTAAAGTAACAGTTGCAAATCACGCCTCAGAAACCCTCATTAAAGAAGCGCTTAAATAGCATGCCCGAGCCACTCTATACCGATTTAAACATGAGCGTCGTCGCCCATCGTGGATACGCTTCAAAATACTTAGAGAATACAATTACCGCGTTAGACGAGGCGGTGAAAGTGGGCGCAGAAATGGTGGAGTTTGATGTCCAACTCACGAAGGACGGGGTTCCCATCATGATTCATGACGACAATTTTAAGCGCACCACAGGACTGGACCTGAATGTGTTTGAACTCAATAAAAATGACTTCCAGACCCACATTGCTTTGCAAGAGGTGAGCAGTGTTGAAGAGGTCATGGTTTGGCTTCGAGCAAACCCAAAAGTAACCGCGTTTGTGGAGATCAAGCAAGCGTCAATATTATTCCACGGATTGGAAAAATGTATGAAGGCTTTAAAAAACGTCTGTGAAACAGCGCTTTCGCAATGTGTACTGATCAGCTTTAATCCACACGCTGTGGAGGAGGCAATAAAAACAGGGTTCCACCAAACGGGTTGGGTGGTGATATCGTATGACGCAGCGGGAGAGAAAATAGCCCGAAACATGAACCCTAACTATCTTTTTGCGGACACAGAAATCCTTCCTGAAGGCACGGATAAGTTGTGGGTGGGTCAATGGGATTGGGTGATTTATGAGGTGGTATCGAAAGAAGTTGCGCGCAAACTGCACCCCCGAGGCGTGGGCATAATAGAAACAAAAGAGGTAGAGAAAATGCTGTCATGAGCGCATCCACGCAGACATACGACATGGTCATCATAGGCGGTGGGATTCATGGGGCAGGAATCGCTCAAGCAGGAGCCGCCGCTGGATATTCGGTGTTGGTTATTGAGAAATCGGCGCTTGCGCATGGCACATCAAGTAAATCGAGCAAGCTTATTCACGGTGGCTTACGTTATCTTGAAACAGCTCAAATTAAGCTCGTTTTCGAATGTCTTTCCGAGCGGACCCTTCTTCTAGAACTCGCCCCAAAACTTGTCAGGCTCGAACCGTTTTACATTCCGATTTACAAACAAACAAAACGCAGGCCGTGGGAAATTCGGGTGGGACTAAGTCTTTATTCTGTGTTGGGGAAATTTCGCAAGGACGCGAGGTTTGAATCTATCCCCCAAGAAGATTGGGCCAATCTAGATGGTTTGTTATGCGAAAATCTGCAGGCAGTATTCAGATACAATGATGGTGCTACTGACGATGCAGAGCTTACAAAATCAGTCATGCAGTCGGCAAAATCACTTGGCGCAGAACTGGTGATGCCCGCAGAATTTGTTTCCGCAGATGTAGAAGACGATTCAAACCTGGTACATTATTCAGTAAACGGCACCATGCACACTGTACGTGCCCGTCTCTTAGTCAATGCCGCCGGACCCTGGGCAAACCTCATCTTAGAGAAGGTAAACCCAAAGCCAAAAAAACGAGAATTCGATTTGGTTTCAGGGACACATATTGTGTTTGACGCCCCACCACCTCTTGGGATTTACTATGTCGAAGCGCCACAAGATCAACGTGCTGTTTTCGTCATGCCGTGGAATGGCAAAACGATGATTGGAACCACGGAGAAAATATTCGAAGGCAACCCCTCAGACCTGTTGCCGACTCCCGAAGAAGAATCTTACTTGTGCGAAGTCGCCGCCCACTACTTCCCGAGGTTTAAATCCTACAAAAGAAGTGACATTGATTCTTCCTTCGCGGGCCTTCGCGTTTTGCCCCATGCTTCAGGAAAAGCATTCTCAAGACCCAGGGAAACAACATTTTACGTCGATAAAAAAGCGGCACCGAGAATAGCAACGATTTATGGTGGAAAATTAACAGCTTTTAGAGTTACTGCTGAGAAGTTTGTGACGAAATTTGCAAAAAATTTACCACGTCGCACGAGAAAAGCAAGAACGAGCGATCTGAAATTAACACCTGTAAAATCTTGACACTAAGAATAACATTTTCAGTTGTTTTGGCCCTAATGGCACAACAAAAGACGGCTGCCCAAACACCGATTTCTTTCGAAATGGCCCAACAATTGGCGCTAGAAAACTCGTACGCACTCAAAGTAGCTCACTTAAATGAAGCGGAAGCATCTAGTACGATGAAAAAAACGCTTGCGACTGGACTGCCACACGTAAGTGCGAATGCCGACTACACGAATTTTATCGATATCCCCACACAGGTGGCCCCGGGAGATGCATTTGGGTTTCCCGATTATCTCACAAACTTCTTTCTTGATTTGAGCGAGAATACCGGCGTACTTCTTGACGCCCCAAACATTGATCCCAATGCGATTTCAGAGTTCCAATTCGGAACCCCGCAGTCAGCAACTTTTGGAATTACTGCGACCCAACTGATTTTCAGTGGGAGCTATATCGTCGGGATACAAGCCGCCAAAGTCTATGAAGAAGCCCGCAGAGTGACAACTTTAAAAACGGCTGTCGAGGTGACACAATCGGTTTCTTCAGCATACTATACTGCTCTTGCAGCGCTTGAAAACGAGGCCAATTTAAGAAAGGCGTCAGTGTTAATGGAAGAAGCGGCAATAGAGACCCAAGTGCTAGCAGAGGCGGGTTTCCTTGAGCAGCTAGATGTTGACATGGCCGATTTGGCGTCCATAACGCTTTATAATCAACTGGAAAACGCAACGCTCCAGAAAAAACTCACACACAGCCTTTTGTTGTATCAAATAGGTCTTCCTGTGGATACAGACATCAGCCTCTCGGACAACATGACCGCGTTAATAGAGCAGAGCGCTTTAACTCCCTCAATCATCGCAGATTTGGATGTGTCTCTGATTCCCGCAGTCCTGGAACAACACTATTTCTATGAGCTTGCAGAGTGGAGAGTAAAAGAAACAAAAGCGAGATCTCTGCCCCAGATATCAGGATTTTATACGAACTCTCAAAACGCCCAAAGAGACGTTTTTGATATTTTTGATACATCAGGAAAATGGTATCCAACTCAGTTGTGGGGCGTTCAGATTTCAATGCCTGTATTTGGGAGTTTTGAAGGAAAACACATCAGAGATATTGCCTCTATTCAGGCCCTCAAGGCCCAAACAGCTTTAGACGCCATTACAGAAGCAGCCGCGTTAGAGCATTATGCTGCGAATGCGGAATTTGTTCGGGCGACCTCATCCATTTCTGAAGCTGAACAGAATATCCTTCTTGCAACCCGCATCTACGAACGCGTTTCTATCGGGCACAAAGAGGGGTTGAAAAGCAGTTTTGACCTCACTCAAGCACAGAATCAACTTCTCTCAAGTGAAGGGACCCTCGTGGGAGCCAGACTACAAATGCTTTATGCCCACGCCCGCCTTATTGCCGCAACGACAACAACACAAAAATGACACTTTCTAAATACATCTTCCTGTCAGTTATTCTGACAGCCTGTGCTGGCTCTGCAGAAGACCCAAACCAAGGCGCTACGCAGCCGCCTGACATAAAGATGAGTTCACTTGTGAAAGTTGGCGCAATCACGTTGGTGCAAGCACCCTTTAATCATTCATTCCCAGTTCAGGGCAATGTTGAGACTGACAGGAATGCAAATGTTATCCCAGAATTTCAAGGCGCAGTTGAAAAGATATTTTTGCAGGAGGGAGCGCGTGTAAAGGGGGGGGATGCAATCCTTAAAATTAATGATGCGGTACTGAAAGCAAATAGAGAAGAATTATTAAATCAACTCAATTTTGCCAAAGATTTACGTGAGCGGCAAGAACGAATTTGGTCTCAAAATATCGGAAAAGAAGTGGATTATTTACAAGCCAAATTGGCTGTTGAATCTATTGAGAAATCCCTTTCCACACTTGATGCAACGATAGAAAAATCAATTATACGGGCACCCTTCAGTGGGATCGTGGATCGAATCTTTGTCAAGAGAGGGGAATTGGCATCTCCTGCGATGCCTTGTGTCAGGGTCATCGATTTGAGCGAACTGTATGTACGCGCGATGGTGAGTGACAATTACGTGGGTTCTCTGAAAAAAGGAGGTCGTGTGATGGTAGAAATTTCGGGACAAGAACCCATAGAGTCAACCACTCGCAGGATTGGCTCATATATCAACCCAGCGAACCGTTCGGTGGACATTACTGTGGATTTACCTAAATCAGGAAACTTTATCCCAAATATGGTGGCGACACTTTGGATCACGGATTTGGACTTGGCGTCTGCAATATCTCTTCCCTCGGCGCTTGTGACGCAAGACTCTAAGGGACGAGATTTCGTGTTTGTTTACTCAAATGGAACGGCATTAAAACGCATCCTTGAAACGGGCATTACCTCAGAGGGAAGAATCCTAATTAAAGAAGGACTTGTAGAAGGCGAGATGGTGATTAACAGGGGTGGAGATCGCCTTATGGATGGAGATCAAGTTTCTCTAATTG
The DNA here is from genome assembly GCA_028823435.1 of Flavobacteriales bacterium. GTDB lineage: Bacteria > Bacteroidota > Bacteroidia > Flavobacteriales_D > Sanyastnellaceae > UBA974. The sequence continues at coordinate 1,709 of JAPKBK010000017.1, read as the reverse complement.
CCAAATAAGATGCATAAAAAACTTAGAGAGTTTTGGCTCACCACGCTTAGTATAAACAACAGAACAACTGTTTTTGTTCTTATCGCGCTGATCACTTTCAGTGGGGTTTATAGTTATATCACCGTTCCCAAGGATAGCTTCCCAGAGATTGTGATACCAGAAATTTTCGTTGTGACGGCCTATCCTGGAAACAGTCCGGCAAACATGGAGAAGCTTATTACACGGCCGCTAGAGAAAGAAATAAATGCGATTTCTGGCGTCGATGAAATCACGTCTTCAAGCAGCCAGGGTTTCAGCACCATCGATGTTAAGTTCAACTTTGACATGACGCCATCAGAGGCGCTTCGGAAAGTAAAGGATGCGGTTGACAAGGTGAAATCAGGCTCAGAATTCCCAAAGGATCTGCCCGCAGAACCAAGCGTCACGGAGCTCAATTTCTCCGAAATGATGCCCGTGATGAACGTGAATCTATCGGGAGATTACGCGCTGCTAACCCTCAAGAAATATGCTGAATATCTTGAGGATGAAATTGAGGATTTACAACAGATTTCAAAAGTTGACATTCGCGGTGCCTCAGATTTTGAGGTCGAAATAGAAGTCAACCATCTGAGAGCAGAAGCAATGCTTGTCAGCTTCAATGACATTGCCGGAGCCTTGTCTGCAGAAAACTTAACAATTTCTGGAGGAGACCTCCTCGTGGATGGCGTTTTAAGAAACATCCAAGTGAGGGGGGACTTTCGTACGATGGAGGATATCGAGTCAGTCATTGTCAAAGCTGAAAACAACAGCCCTGTCTATGTTCGAGACATCGCGACAGTCAAGTTTGTGGAGAAAGCCAAGGAAAGCTATGCCCGTGAATACACGAAGCCTGTTGTTACGCTAGATATCGTTAAGCGCGCAGGAGAAAACCTTCTTCAAGCTTCGGATGAAATAAATGAAATCATCGCGAAGGCAAAACGAGATGTACTCCCGAAAGATATTTTAGTCACCATTACTGCAGACCAAAGCGATGCAACGAGAACCCAAGTAGATGAGCTTCAAAACTCGATCATCTTCGGGATCCTTTTGGTCGTCGGTGTGTTGTTGTTCTTTCTCGGCCTCAGGAATGCGCTTTTTGTGGGGGTCGCAATCCCTCTTTCTATGTTTATGAGCTTCATGATATTGGGAGCCATAGGGATCACATTCAATACGATGGTTCTTTTTGCTTTGGTTTTGGCATTGGGGATGTTGGTTGACAATGGGATTGTCGTCGTGGAGAACGTGTATCGATTTATGGATGAAGGTTTCTCGCCATTTGAAGCCGCCAAATATGGCGTAGGCGAGGTCGCTTGGCCCATCATTGCGTCTACGGGCACAACCCTTGCCGCCTTTACGCCCCTTGCTTTTTGGCCAGGAATCATTGGTGAATTCATGAAGTATTTACCCATTACGCTCATCATAGTTCTGGGGTCTTCCTTGTTTGTAGCTCTGGTCATAAATCCAGTTTTAACAGCGCTTTATATGAAAGTGGGCGAGCAGAAACACAATGTCCGTCGAACATGGAAAACAATGGCTATTCTCGGCGGAATAGCTGCGATCATGCTCATGCTGGGTGCGGTCGCTTTGGGCAATATTTTGCTGATTTTAGTTTTATTGACAGGGTTGAACACCTATGTTTTTTCTCCAAGTACAAAGGTATTTCAAACCAAATTTCTTCCATGGTTGGAGCG
>JAPKBK010000196.1 GCA_028823435.1 Flavobacteriales bacterium | reverse complement strand
AAATACAGCAGTACGCTTGAAGCGGGAATAAATGTAATTATCCCCATCATTGACAAACCACGAACAGTTCAATGGCGATATGCGATTGAAGATGGACAAGGGAGAAGATATGTCACCTATAAAACGAGAGAGCGCATAGATTTGAGAGAAACGGTCTTTGATTTCCCCAAGCAAAGTGTCATTACAAAGGACAACGTCGTGACAGAAATTAACGCCCTGATTTACTTCCAAATCGTAGATCCAGTGAAATCTGTGTATGAAATAAACAATCTGCCAAATGCGATTGAAAAGCTCACACAGACCACATTAAGAAATGTGATCGGAGAACTTGAACTTGATGATTGTCTTGCTTCCCGTGACACAATTAACAACAAACTGAGAATCATCCTAGATGACGCAACAAACAAGTGGGGCGTCAAAGTGAACCGCGTAGAGCTTCAGGACATTAACCCACCTCAAGACATTAAAGAGGCGATGGAGAAGCAGATGAGAGCTGAGAGAAATCGAAGAGCGCAAATCATCGAAGCAGAGGGAACAAAAAAAGCGACTATTCTTAATGCTGAGGGCCAAAAAGAAGCCGCAATTAACGAAGCTGAGGGTCACAAACAAGCAAAAATACTTTATGCCGAAGGTGAGGCTACAGCGCGAATTAAAGTCGCAGAAGCAGAAGCGCAAGCCATTCAAAAAATTGCTTCAGCCGTGGTGGAGACCAAGGCAGATCCTGCGCAATACCTCATCGCAATCAAATATATTGATACTTTAGAACAGATACTTCGTGAGGGGGGTGCTGGACAGAAAACTGTATTTATGCCGTATGAAGCATCTGGACTGATGAGCTCAGTAGGTGGCTTAAAGGAATTGCTAGAGAACAAATAAAAATAAATCAATGATCCCTGGGAATCTGAAAGAAAGAAAAACACGGTTAAAAGCGTTGTGGTCTGCCGTTGAGAAACACGAGCAAGAAATTCTCGATGCACTCTATGCTGACCTCGCAAAACCAGAGGCAGAAGCCTTGCTACATGAGATTTATCCGCTTAAAAAAGAGATTCAATACGCATTGAAAAACCTAAGCTCGTGGATGGGCAAAAGGTTTGTCCCTACTCCCCTGTCTATGATTGGCACACGCCATTTTGTCTTGGCTGAACCCAAAGGGAAAGTGCTCATTATCTCTCCCTGGAACTTTCCCATCATGCTTACTTTACGTCCTCTTGTAGGTGCCATCGCTGCTGGAAACAGCGTCGTTGTCAAGCCCTCGGAGCATACGCCGCGTTCTTCAGATGTACTCAAGAAGTTACTCAACTCAGCATTCACTGAAGACATTGTCAATGTGGTCCTTGGGGGTCCTGAAGTGGCTGCAAGCCTTACAGCATCGCCATGCAACCACATGTGCTTCACAGGAGGAACAGACATAGGTAGGAAAGTCATGGAGGCAGCAACGAAACAGCTTTGTTCCGTGACATTAGAATTGGGAGGAAAAAGCCCTGTAATTGTAGATAAAACAGCAAATATGAAGAATGCTGCCATGAAGATCGCATGGGGGAAATTCATAAATTCCGGCCAAGTCTGTATCGCTCCAGATCATATGCTCGTTGAAAAGAGCATAGAAAAAGAGTTGGTAAAGAAGATCCTAGAGAGGGTGACCGACATGTTCGGTGAACATCCTATTGAAAGTGAAGACCTTGGGAAGATTGTCAATCAACACCACTACGAGAGAATATTAAACCTGATCAATGACGCTGTTAAAATGGGTGCGAAATTGCATGTACCTGGTGGCGTTCTCGAAGTGGGTGTCGAAAAGCGGAAGATTTCGCCATGCTTATTAACGGACTGCACAAACGACATGGCCATCATGCAAGAAGAGATTTTCGGACCTGTACTTCCAGTAATGTCATGGGCACGAAAGGAAGAGGCAATAGAGATTGTTGCAAAAAACCCGAATCCCCTTGCGCTTTATATTTTCAGTACCAATAAGAAAGCCACAAATTGGTTCATCGCAAACACGAAGGCTGGAAGCACAGCTGTAAACGAAGTTGTGATTCAAGTCGCAAATTGTGAATTGCCCTTTGGCGGGATTCAAACCAGTGGCATAGGTCGTTCATCGGGCAAGTACAGCTTCGATGCATTCTCAAATCTCAGGAGTTTTGTAGTCCAAACTTCGCGTTTCGGTGCACTGCCTCTTACCTTCCCACCCTTTAAAGGTCGAGGTTTGGCTTTCTCAAGATTGGTAAGAAAATGGTTGTAACCCACATCAGGCAATAACATTATATGCTCGTTCAAACACATTTCCCGAGACAACTCTCAAGATTACGGTACGACCAGTATCTTGCTTCTGGGTGGTTTAGAGGTGCTGTGATGCTTTATAAAATGGATTTGCTATGTCTTGACAATGATCTTTATTCTGTCGTTAATATCCGTTTAAACTTAGAAAAGTTTAGTTTCAGAAAAGGGCAACGGAAATTGCTCCGCAAAGCAGAAAGAAAATTTAAAATATGCTACGGAATAGCCAGTACTAACGTAGAAAAGGAAGCGCTCTACGCCTCACACAAACACCGATTTAAAGGCTTTATTCACGGGACGCTTGAAGCGTATTTAAATGCTGGATTTCAAAGCACAGTCTTTGACACACGTGAAGTCTGCATCTACGACGGTGACAAGTTAATTGCCGTCAGTTATTTTGATTTGGGAGACAACAGTATGGCAAGTTTGCTGGGTCTTTATGATGAACAATACGCCGAATGGAGTCTTGGGAAGTTGACGATGTTAAAAGAAATCGAGTTTGGTTTGGCCTCCGAAAGAAAGTGGTTCTACCCTGGGTATATCCTAGATAAAGACTCTTCATTCGACTACAAGCTGAAGCTAGGCAACATGGAGTATTATACGCCAGCAAAACGTTGGGCGAAAATTGAAAAATTCAACCCTGAAAAGACGATTGGGCATGATGTGCGCTCGTCTACGCAAAAGCTAATTCATGCTTTGGAAAAAGAAAATATTCCGCATAAGCCGTGGTTATACCCATACTTCAGCATGGGATATATGGGGCCTTGGAATGCGTATTTCATGCGGTCTCCAGCGCCCATCGAGTTGGGCCATGATTTGGGAGGAATGATGGTTACTGCCTACTCTACTGAAGAAAAAGCGTATTCTCTTTTCAGGATTCACCCTTGTCCTGACGGCCCTCAATTTCTAAATCTAGAAGCCTCTAAGGAGTTTTCAAATTCAGAAGAATACCTCAACCACCTATATCAAATAGGAGATATTATCCTAGAACACGGAACAATTGAAGTGCTTTTAGACCAAATCAGAACCTGGCTTAAAAAGCCAAACTACCTGCCACCTGCATGAAATTAATAAGCTGGAATGTCAATGGCATCAGAGCCATTGTAAAGAAAGATTTTGACAGCATCATGTCAAACTTAAATGTTGACGTTATAGGCTTACAAGAAACGAAAGCGCAAGATGATCAAGTTCGAGAAGCACTCTTCGGGCTGCCATCGCTTGAAGGATATGATGTGTTTAGTTCATCAGCAATTAAGAAAGGATATTCTGGAACGGCAATCATCACACGCGTTAAACCCTTGAACGTCCAAGCAGGAATAGGTATTCCTGAACTCGATACTGAAGGAAGAGTGCTTCACGCGGAATTTGAAGACTTCCACTTTGTAACAGTATATACACCCAATTCATCCTCTGGTTTAAAGAGACTCCCCTTTAGAGAGACATGGGATCTTGCCTTTAGAGATTTC
>JAPKBK010000195.1 GCA_028823435.1 Flavobacteriales bacterium | reverse complement strand
GAGGATTGACTTTATTTTTCATGGGGTTTGGCCAAAGCATTTCGCCAGAACTCATACACGACCTTACAGCAACCGGGGGCATTCTACTTTTGGCACTGGGAATAGACCTCATGGATATTAAATCGTTTAAGATGATAGATTTACTCCCCTCGCTGGTTATTCTCCCAATAATCCACTTAATTCACACCTTGATTGTAGGGGCATTTTAGATGGCGAAGAAAAAACATAAAAAACGGAGCGTTCGAACAAAGAAGCGTCCCAACTCCAGAATTTATCATGGATTGGGCGCACTCTTCATTTTCGGCGCACTCTATTTTGGATATACATACTACAACTCACACTTTGTGACTCCGTGGCAATCCTCAAGCGACAAAGCAGGTTTTGCATCGGTTGTGGACAATTACTCTGAGGATGTGCAAACAGCGGCCGCGGCATTCAATTTGCCATATCCCTACTTAATGGCACTTATTCAATTGGAATGCTCAGGGATAAAACCTGCAGGCGAACGATTTGAACCGCATGTATTTCGACGTCTTCAAGCAGTCCGTGATGGCAAGCGCAAGAACTACGAGAACATAACTCAATCACACCTTGCCAATGCCTCTGATGCAGCCTTAAAGAACCTTGCGACCTCTTGGGGGCCTTTCCAACTGATGGGATACAAATGTATTTTGCTCGATGTACAAATTCGTGACATCAGAGGCGACAGAGGGGTTTATCACGGTGTAAACTGGATTAACATCACATATGGGGATCGACTGCGGCGAGGTGAATACAAAAACTGTTTCCACATGCACAATACAGGGAGAACATACCCACGCGTTGGAATGCCAACAACACACGACCCACAATATGTTCCACGAGGTCTCGCTGGGATATCACGTTATCAATTAAAATCAGAGACGAACAATGCCCGCTAACAAATACGCTTTACTTCGTTACAGGATTATTGACCGATGCATCAGTAACACCCGAAATCCATTTCCATCCAAGGAGGATTTACGCACCGCGTGTGAGGAAGCTTTATATGGCAGTGATGGTATTAATATTAGTGAGTCTACAATAGAGAAAGATATTTGGGCAATGAGGAATGAGTCCGAGCTTGGATACTATGCCCCTATTTCTTACCACAGAGACAAACGTGGATACTATTATGAAGATGATGGATACAGCATTAACGAAATACAACTCAACGAGGACGATATCGATGCCATTCGATTTGCAGCGAACACACTCATTCAATTCAGAGAGCTTCCCATTTTTAAACAATTTGATTTGGCCATAGGCAAAATCGCGGACCGCCTCTCTGTAGCGCCAAACCTTGACACATCGAGTGTCGATCGATATATGCAATTTGAATCTACGCCATCTGCAAGCGGATCTCAAAATCTGGCACCGCTTCTACATGCAGCAAGAAATCATTTTACTGCACAAATAACCTATCGGAAATTCTCCTCTGATGTAGAGACAACCTATGAGATTCATCCATACTTGCTGAAGGAATACAGAAACAGTTGGTATTTAATCGCATGGGACCCCGCACGTCAAATCATTCGAACCTTCGGGTGTGATCGAATCATAAAAATCAAAACTGACGAAAGCGACACATTCACTCAGTCGTTGGACTTCAATTCTGAAACATATTTCACGCACACAATAGGAATTACCGTCATTGATGACTCACCTCCAGTTGAAGTGGTTTTTGAGTGCAATCCTATTCTTGCAAGGTACTTGTCCTCTAAACCGTTACACGGATCGCAGAAAATAAGCAAATCTGAGACTTCCATTCAAGTGACTCTGAACGTTATTATAACCTATGAATTAATACAATGGATTCTCGGTTATTCGTCAGAGGTAAGAGTGCTGTCACCATCTCTTTTAAAAGAAAAGTTATCAGAAAGCTTAAAGAAGTCACAAGAACTCAACGGTTTTTAATTAAAAAACCGCTGGCAAAAGTGCTACGTAAATACATTGAGTAGCAAGTTATTTCATTTGTAGGGTAGAGTTTAATAAAACAAAACACCCACACAAATGTCTATTCCCATACATGCGCCATCGTTGTCTTCAAAGTCAATTACAAACCTTCCAACAGCAAGACTTTGGATAGACTCATTCCCCAGACCAGTTGGATTCAATCCGTATGCCTGGAACACTACAAAAAGAATTGCACTTGAAATTTGGAAGTGTTATTTTTCAAATAGAGCATTTGACCGAACGGTCAATTTTATGCATCCGTCTTTTTACAATATGATTCGAACTCCAGAAGGACATCCACTTTTGGTTGAGACATCGATACGGGGAATCCATTAATTTGAAAGCGTGATCGTTTTTCAATACTTTGTTGTGAAACAATACTTTGTGGAAAAGTTGAGATAAAAATATTTGTATTGTGATAACTGGCACCTATATTGCACGTATGGCTGTTCATGGGTATTTTATAAGCACTCATCGATGTTTTTGCTCTGTTCGCCACAACCTTTCTAATGACCCGATCCTTGTCCGATACCCAATCAACGCTTATGAGAGAGCTGCAATCCAGATTGCATTGCGTCTCTGATACCCATAACAACAGTTTGGGAGTCCTTGTGTCATACACAGGGCCTTTGCATGCGCAATCAGGGGATGCCATACTCTTACTTGCTGAAAATGCTGTAACCCAGACTGGGACAGCACGCAAAGAGATGAAGAGGGTATGTAATGTACTTATAGAGTGTATACAAAACGTACACCGTCACGGATGGATCGATGAAAATGGGGAGACTCTGCTTTATTTAACAATAGAGCATACACCCGTCGGATTCCAAATTCAGTGCGGCAACATTATTGATCTAGACATGGCAGCAACACTTCGTTCTAAGCTGAACAATGTCAACGGCATGGACCATTTAGAACTACGTAAACGTTACATAGAAGTCCTTTGCGAAGAAGGCGTTAGTGAAAAGGGAGGTGCCGGTTTGGGATTGATGAGTATGGCTAAACGATGCGCCGGTCCTATCGAATACGAACTAAATGAACAAGATAACGACTTGTTTTTATTCACGCTTACAGCAACCGTGAAGGGATAAAATCAAGTCTTCCTTTCTTTTTTCTTTGCAGCGGGAAACAAGATGTTATTTAAAATTAGTCTGTACCCCGGAGAGTTTGGATGCAGGTTTAAATCCGTTGGAGGGTCGCTCACCATGTGACGGTAATCTTCTGGATCATGTCCCCCATAATAAGTCCACTGACCTTGACCCAATTCACCGTGAATGTATTTTGCAGTTGTGAGATTTCTGTTGTCTCCCATTATTGTAACATCAGGGCGAATAAACGCTTTACGAAAGGATGTTGTTTGGCCCATGAACCCCGAGATCACCCTAAGATGATTTTGTGTAAGCATGGTGGGGACGATATCCCATTTTGCAGAAAAATCAAAAAGAGTAAAAAAATCATTGATCGGCTTAAGGTTGGCGTGATCTTTCGTCCCATCGATATTTGAGAACTCATACACAAGGGGGTCCATTTCTAGATTATAATCCTGAAATGCAAAACCCTCTGAAAAATCAAGCTTTGAATTCGCTTGAGATTCTGCTGGATCACCGTCAAACATTGTTTCACAAATATCTACTTCTTGAGCAGCCAAAGAAATATCATAAGAATCTGTACCTGAGCACATTGTAAATAGAAAGCCACCACCTAAAACAAAGTTTTTAATCGTCACCCCAACTTCTCGCTTCATTTCGCTCACCTTTTGAAATCCCATTATTTGAGCAGAAGCATTCTGTGAA
>JAPKBK010000194.1 GCA_028823435.1 Flavobacteriales bacterium | reverse complement strand
GTGATCGAAAACAATCCCATTTCGACTTTACATCGCCTAGTCAATTATCCAGATGGACCGCCATCTATCATCCAATACGAAGCAGAAACACTTAAAATTTACACGAGTGACGACACGATTAACAACGTTCTTAATATTCTCATCTTAAACAATGACGATGTTTTCGCTCACAACATTCAGTTTGCGATTCCATGTGACAGAGTCGGGGGAGTTTCAGCTGATTTAGAAATCCTTTCAGGAGACCTCACAGAAGTCTTCTCTACAGACGCCTCAACAGTCCAAAACGTATCGGACACCTATACCTTCTCTGCGCCAATGTTCAGCGTGAGCACTTTAAAAATACCTTATACACCATCTTCTACAAGCTGTGCCTGCATGGCCGACTACAATGAAAACGGATCAGTAGAAACAGTCGATTTTCTTGACTTGTTGTCTGAATATGGATGCACCAGCAACTGCATCACCGATCTAAATGCTGATGGAAACATCCTTGTGAGCGACATCTTAATATTTCTATCTTTCTTTGGAGGTCTCTGTCCTTAGCGTTTTTCGTATTTCACGAAAGAAGATACGTAAAAAGAAAAATCCTCACCACCTTTTCTGGCAGTGAGGATTTTAAATATGAAGAAGGAATTTGAGTTACTCTCCTTTGCAACGGATTACAATATTAAACTTCCATGTGTCTTATCACATTTAAGACAATACATAGTCTCCAAGAAGAATACCGACAATTAAAAGTACTACTGTGATCCACTTTTCTACTGTAGAAGATGGAATCATCATCTTTGCTAAACTACTTATAACATCAAAAACCCATGTAACTACAACTCCAAGAACAAAGTTCAAGGCCTCTTTAGCAAGTCTAATGAAGATAACAACAGTATACATGAATAAAAAAGCCATTACCAGGTACTTTGTTGCTTCCAAAAAACCCAAAGCTTTAAACATACTCCCCAGATTATTGAATATTTCATATTCGAATATTGCTTGGTAAAGCATGAAAGGCCACGCTAATAGAATCGCAGCATCAAAAACGAATGTTATAATATACTTGTATAACAGATCCCAAAGTGGAAATTTCCCTGAACCACTATCAAACGATACACTGCGTGTTTGCCAAAGATTCGTAAGAGATACCGAAGAGTCTTTCCAAATAGAAAGCGGCAATAAAATTGGGATGTAAACGAGCAGGTAATAAAAGGCTGCTTTAATAGATGGCACTAAATGCTCATCGCGATTAAACTGGCTATTGGTTTGATTCATAAAATTATAGTTTGATTAATTTACAATGTAAGCAAAAAAAAATAAATGTAATGTGAACTCAAAAGCATGTATAACTGAAAACCGATTCAGATGCAGGTTGATTTGCTGCAGTTAATTCTGCAAGTTTGGAATTCTGGGGTGTTGATCAAGTAGATACTTATGCTGCAACAAACACTTACAACCCATGTAATTGGAAAGGATAAATAAAAACAACAAAAGGGGGGGGGGCACCTACACTAAATGTTGGTAGCAAAGCTTTGGTGTGACGTTAACTAAGATCTGCATACATATTAAATTTCTTGGAATCCCCACTGGCATTATCACTGGTGGGGATTTCTTATTTTTGGAACATGAAGGGACATTGGAACGACAGATACATCGAAAACGAAGCTGCATACGGCAAATCACCGAATGTATTCTTTGCAAAGACGCTAAGAGAGTTAGGCAACACAAGAGACTTGACGAAGATGAATATTCTTCTGCCATGTGACGGTGAGGGGCGCAATGCGATATATGCAGCTCAGCTTGGTTTAACGGTGAGGTCTTTTGACGCAAGTGAGGTCGGGGTAAAAAAGTCTTTGCAATGGGCAAAAGAAGCTGGGGTGAAAATACAAAGCACATGCGAAGATGCTTTTAAATTTTGTCCAAAAGAGAAATATGATGTGATCGGATTAATATTCGCTCACATGCCCTCAGACCTCAGAGAGGGGTTTCATCAGAAAATAGAATCGTGGCTAGCTCCTGGCGGCATATTAATTCTAGAAGGATTTCACAAAGAACAACTTGGCCGACACTCTGGGGGGCCAAAAAAGGAGGAAATGTTGTTTGACGCTCAAATGATGAAAGACGATTTTTCAAAACTTGAATTCATTCAGGTTGAAAAAGTAGTCACGGACATCAATGAAGGAGAATTCCACAAGGGCGAAGCCGTCACATTGCAAATGAAGGCAAAGGCATTCACTTAATGTTCAGAAGGACCGTCTAGAAATCCATTCTGTAAAAGAAAATCGGCAAGAATCCGAGCTGGTATTCTTGTCGCACAGGGCTATAATTCGGATCGTTAACATCCATCTCATCAGGCGCATAAGTCAACTTGAGGATGTTTTCAGTACCGAGAATATTTACAAAATCAATGCCTAACTCATGCGTGGTTTCGGGACGGTTCCACGTCAAGTTTGTCTTGATGTCCAATCGGAAATAATCGTCAAATTGTTGTGTATTTCTGTCTTGATCAACAAATATGATTTCTCGTTGCGCGAGGCTCGCATCATCATCGACAGGACCGTACCAACGTCCGCCAGCCATCGTTGCTTTAAGTCCGGTCACCAAGCCCAAACTCGGACTTAATTTCCATTCTTTGCTTGCGAGGAAGTTCCATGAATATTTCCCGTTGAAATCGGTGTTTCTGCTCACGCCATCCGCACCCTTGTATTTTGCGTCGAAAACACTGGCTGTAAGTAGCATAAACCACCCCTCACGGAACGCACGAGAAAGTGTCATTTCCACGCCCATGTTACGACCGGTCCCTTCGTTTAAGAGTGTATCCGGGAACAAACGTGAAAACCCTCCCCCAGCATTGATAAGGGAATAACTGCCGTTATCCGCTCCCCAATCCGTGGTGAGATCCGCAACTGGAATCTCAAACAAATGTTGGTGATACACTTCCAATTTGAGGGTCCACAAATCAGATAGTTTACGGGTCACACCGATTACATTGTGTAAACTTCTCGTGAATCCCAACTCTTGATTGGGCATATTGAGCTGACCGTTCACTTCAGTAGTGGTGGCAGATGCATAGATGTAAGGCGACTGGATTTGACTGTGAAGACCAGATCCTGCAGACCAGACTGTCCCACCTTTAGAAACCCACTGCAACCCCAGTCGCGGCTCAAACAAAGAGGCAGCCCCGCTGCGCGTATCCACCATGGCGTGCAGACCAGCGGTCCACGTCAACGCCTCATTCGGACGGCGTTTCACCTGAATAAACGGCTGAATCAAGGCGCCTTTCATGTCTGCATCCCAGCGTCTCCCCCATGCCCCTAAACTGTCAGGCTCATCGGTGAAAGCTCGTATGCTGTCTTGAAACGACCACATCATCAAATCGGTGTTTAATCCCATGCGCAAAGTTGCCGTACCTGTTTTAGGTTCGAGTTTGTGGTTCGCATGGACGGCCAAGGCGACGCGATCTTTCACAAAACCATACGTCATTAAAGGGCTCGTTTGGATGTTGGTATAAGAGGTATCACTGTCTGTGATCAGCAAGTCACGCGTGACATAATCGTGATTGCTGTCCTGACGGTCCCGACTTACTGCCAGCGTCGTCTTGATGTAGGACCGACTGTTGAGCGGCTGTGTGTGGGTCAGCCCCATCATCCCTGTTCCAGTTTTAAAGTACTGATCTCTATCGTTGTCTCCATAAATGTTGCGCTCGGGTGCCTCTTGATTGGATATGAGAATATCTACATTGCTGTTTCCGCCAATGCCCCAGAATGATAGAGACCCACCACCTTTTGTAG
>JAPKBK010000193.1 GCA_028823435.1 Flavobacteriales bacterium | reverse complement strand
TTCTTGGAGACAACGGTTCGGGCAAGACAAACATCCTGGATGCCCTGCATTACCTATGTTTTTGTAAAAGTTATTTTAATCCCATCGATGGACAAAATATAACACACGGAGAAGCCTTTATGTTAGTAAAAGGTGTCTTTAGTAGGCTTGGAGAGGAGGAAATCGTGAGTTGTGGCGTAAAAAAGGGTCAGAAAAAAGTGTTTAAAAGGAATGAAAAGACCTATCCAAGGCTTCTTGAACACATCGGACGGTTTCCTGCGGTGATTATTGCACCTGATGATGCAGAAATAATTCAAGGTGGGGGAGAAGTGAGGCGTAAATGGTTAGACGGTGTCATCTCGCAATATGACAGATCTTACTTGGAAAAGCTGATTGATTACAACAAGGCTCTCCTCCAAAGGAATAATTTATTCAAGTATTTTGCTGAAAATAGAGTGTGGGATATTTCTATGATTGAGCCCTGGGATGAAAGATTGGCACCTAATGCGATTGCCATTTCTGAGGCAAGGAAAAGCTTTATTGAAAAGTTTATTCCCGTATTCGATGAAGTATATAAAGAACTAAGTGGCGGAAATGAATCTGTAAGTCTTTCGTATTTAACGAAAGTAGAAGGAGACGAATCTGCGTTCTTGGAACTCTTGAAAGTGACAAGAGAAGATGACAGGAAGCTGAGGAGAACAACTTGTGGCACGCACAAAGATGATTTGGCCTTTAAGATTGGAGACTACCCTTTGAAGAAATTTGGGAGTCAAGGCCAGCAAAAAACGTTTCTCGTGGCCCTGCGTCTTGCTCAACTTACGTTCCTTGAGAAAGCGACAGGGGTGAAGCCCATTCTGTTGTTAGATGATATTTTTGATAAAATTGATGAAAAACGTGTGCAAGCTTTGATGCGAAGAGTGACGGATGGGTCTTTGGGCCAAATTTTTATCACTGACACGCATCTGGGGCGTATTCCAGAAATGTTTAAATCTATTGGAGCGGATGTTCGTGTTTTTGAAGTAATTGATGGAGAAGTTAATACCTTGCCACAATGAGGATTCCGTCAAAACGTAAGAATAAAACTGAAACACTTAAGGAAGTGATAGACAAGGTTTTGCGTATTAACAGCATGCATTCTAAGCTCGACGAAGTGGAGGTGGTACTTGCCTGGAAAGAAGTGTTTGGAGAAGTGGTCAATAAAAAAACACGTCGACTGATGCTTCAAAGTGACGGAACACTGCTGGTAAGTCTCGACAGCGGTCCTTTAAAAGAGGAATTTAACCACGAAAAGGAAAAGGTTGTTAAAATGTTGAATGCTCACCTCAAGAAGGATGTCGTAAAAGGGGTGAGAATTCGCTAAATTTGTATATGCAAAAATGGATCCTGCTTTTATTGTTGTCTTTGGGGATCGCTGCGTTTGTTACACGGCCTGACTATTTGCATACAGAATCGAATCCCTATCACAACACAGCCTTTGTTTCTTCTTATGGAGGGCTGCCAGATACATTAAACTCTCTTTTTACAGGGAGCGGCAAATGTGCGGGATGTCATTCCAAAGACCCCAATTTCTTTGCGTCTATTCCCGGTCAGGTATCTCCGGCCATTCCGATGCCAGATGCTTGGGATGTTAATCCCACGGACATGTGGCGCAGTACACTCATGGCAAATTCTGCCAAAGATCCCTTTTGGAGAGCAAAAGTTGCCCACGAGGTCGCAGTTAACCCAGGGCATCAAGTGGAAATTGAAGATAAATGTACTTCTTGCCATGCTCCCCTAGGGCACTTCGCAGCGAAACACGATGGGATTGCACATTACTCTATGGAAATGCTGTTGTCTGACTCTTTGGCCTTAGATGGCGTGAGCTGTGTGGCATGCCACCAACTTTCAAAAGACAGTACAGGTTTTTCTTTCAGTGGCCAATTGTACTTCGATTCAGCGGTCATCTATGGCCCATATGGAGCAGGTAAAGACGAGCCTCTTTTGTACACCCTTCCTATGGAGACATATACCGGATATGTGCCAATGTACGGACAGCATATGGTCGAATCTGCGGTGTGTGCCGACTGTCACTCGCTGATCACAGAAATTGTTGACCTTGAAGGCAATTATACAGGTGATGTGTACGTAGAGCAAGCGACATACCATGAATGGGTGAATTCTGCGTTTTCTGGCGAAGGTGTTGACTTGCCGCTTGGGAGTGAAGGTTCAGAAGCATCGTGCCAATCTTGTCACATGCCTAGATTGGACGAGTCTGTTATTATCTCTTCAGGATATGCTTTCCTGGAGCCTCGGTCACCTTTCGGGCTTCATACGCTTGTAGGCGCAAATACAGCGATGCTCGAGATCATGAGAGACAATGTTGAAGAATTAGGCTTAACGGCCACCGCTGCTCAATTTGACAGCACGCTGTCTCGTACTTTAGATATGCTGCTGGGTCAATCGATTTCTTTAGATATTATTGAATCTGGATTTTCGAACGAAATAGATATGCACCGTGTAAAAGTCGAACTTGTCAATCTGGCAGGACACAAATTTCCTTCCGGGTTCCCCGCACGTAGAGTCTTTGTTGAACTCATCGTGGATTTTGAGGGAGACACCCTCTTTCACAGTGGGAAACTGGATCAATCTGGGGCATACATCTTAGGTGCAGATGAATTGGGGTTGACCGATTATGAACGTCACCACGATGTTATTTCAGATGAATCACAAGTCCAAATCTATGAACTTGTTTCAGCGAACGTTTTATCTTCGCCCACAAATGTTCTTGAACAGGCTGCTTTGTCATTGAAAGACAACCGTCTCGTGCCCTATGGCTTCAGCATGAACCACCCAGCGTATGATACAACGCGGGTAGAAGGCGAGGTTCTTTCTGATCCCAACTTCAACTATTCAGAAGGTGAATACGGCTCCGGCTCTGATGTTATTTCATATGAATTGCCATTGGATGTGACCGTGGGGATTCCGTATCTGTCAAGTGCTGTCGTAACGGTCAATGTGTACTACCAAAGTATGCCGCCGAGATGGGTCGAGTCAATGTTTGATTACAACAGCGAGCAGCCAGTGGCGGACTTCCAGGTTTTATTTGAAGAACACGGTTCTGCGGCAGTTTTGGTGGCTTCTGCCACGGATTATTTGGCTGGAAACACGTCCGTCTCGGATGTTCCTTTCGAAGATGTCTCGGTGTCCATTGGACCAAACCCTTCCAGTGACGGTGTGACCATCATGTCTTGGTCCGGGATGCCAGATGCAAAGGCAGGATATGAAGTGTTTGATGTGAGTGGGAACTTGGTCAAGCTCGGTTCGCTCGAGGGGGTCTCAGGAAAGAAAACGCTACAACTTCCAATTGCAAAAGGGACCTACATCATCCACGTCAATTACAATGGCGGAACGAAGTCATTAAGAGCAGTCCGGCTTTAGAGGAAGTCGTTTGCAAGGTTTGCAAGATCGGAACGCTCTCCTTTCTCTAGTGTAATGTGACAGTACAGATCTTTGCCTTTGAGACGGTCAATCACGTACGTCAGACCATTTGATTGTTCGTCCAAGTATGGTGTGTCGATTTGTCTGACGTCGCCTGTTAAAATAATCTTCGTGTTCTCTCCCGCACGCGTGATGATGGTCTTGACTTCATGCGGGGTTAAGTTTTGGGCTTCATCTACGATAAACACGACATTTGAAAGTGAGCGACCACGTATATAAGCCAAAGGGCAGATTTGAATTTTGCCTTGTTCTCTCATTTCTTCAATTGCGCGATATTTACGCTCATTCACTCCGAACTGATTCTTGATGTAGTTGAGGTTGTCCCA
>JAPKBK010000192.1 GCA_028823435.1 Flavobacteriales bacterium | reverse complement strand
TTGATGGATTAGACCCCGACTTCTTCACTTTGGATATGTTTAGCGCAGATGACCTCCTGAATCAAGGAAGCAACCTGGTCAATTACTCAGGATACGATCCGTATGGCAACAAAACCAGTGGACGGACTTCCCTTGAAGATTTCTTCAATGATCAGGAGGATTCATTTAACACACGACCTATTGGCGCTTACGAACCTATTTACATTTCTGGATACATCATGGATAAATTCACATTTGATGACATCATCTTTAATGTGGGTCTGCGTATCGATAGATTTGATGCAAACCAGAGTGTTTTAAAAGATGCTTACGTGATTGGCGATGCACTCACTGTAGATGGTGCTGGATCAGAGTATATCACCAGTACATTCGGTGAAGATGTGGTGGTGCCGGACAACATCGGAGATGACTTTGTTGTCTATGTTGATGCGCTTGATGAACCCAACGCTATTGTTGGATATAGAGATGGTGACACATGGTACAACGCTGTAGGAACTGAAATTAATGACCCGGATGTTCTTGCCGTAAACGAACCTTACCCTGCCCCCTGGTTAGTAGACGCTAAGGCTCCACTTGATAACAAAGCGTTTAAAGACTTTGTTCCAGAAGTAAATATTATGCCGCGTATCTCGTTTTCGTTTAATATTTCCGACGAAGCTGTATTCTTCGCGCACTACGATATTCTTACGCAACGCCCTACTTCGAGCAATAGGTTCTCTCCCATCGATTACCTATTTATTGAAAGCAGGAACAACCTTATCTCAAATCCAGACTTAAAGCCTGAGAAGACGATAGATTATGAGTTGGGATTCCAACAAGTTCTCACAAAGACTTCGAGTGTGAAAATATCTGCATACTATAAGGAGATGCGCGATATGATTCAAGTGAGAAACTTCACTGGTGCGCACCCGAGACCCTACAGAGCATTTGGCAACTTGGACTTCGGAACAGTCAAAGGATTTACCATCGGTTACGATATGCGTAGAACTGGAAACATCCGAATCAATGCAAACTACACCCTTCAGTTTGCAGATGGAACAGGATCTACCACAGAAACAGCACTTGCGCTCATAAACGCAGGGCTTCCAAACCTAAGATCTATCAGCCCACTTACATATGACCAACGTCATCGAATTGTTGCAAACGTTGATTACCGTTATGGCAAAGGCGAACAATACGACGGTCCCGTCATAAATCTCGGAGGTAAGGAAAGACAACTGTTTGCTGAAATGGGGGTAAATGTAATTGCAAACCTTGGATCTGGAACACCTTACACAGCTTCTTCAATACCGACGCCTATCACAGGTGAAGTAAGTCCATCAACTGAAGGATCCATTAACGGATCTCGTCTTCCATGGCAATTTAATATGGATTTGAATTTTGACAAAAACTTCTCAATAAATATCGGTAAAGAAGGAGACGAGAGTAAGACTGTGAACTTAAACGTTTACCTGTGGGTGGGAAATTTACTCAACACTCAAAACATCAATTCAGTATACCGATTCACCGGTGTTAGCAATGATGATGGTTACTTAGCGGCAGCTCAATATCAGCCTCTTATTAATAGCCAAACAAATCCTGACTCTTTTAGAAACTACTATACGATGTATACGGACAATCCTTTTAACTTAGGACTCCCCCGTACACTTCGTCTTGGTCTTAAATTCGACTTTTGATGTTTGCAAGCAAGAAACTCATGAAACGTATTCTTTCCTTATTTGCTGTTGTACTATTAGCTCAGCCATTACTTGCATATAAATATGTTGGTGATCCAATTCCTGGTGCTAATGATGATTCGAATAACAACAGTACAGAAGTACTGCCTCAGCTTCGGTCAGCAGCATGTGCGCCAGCTACGGCACTTAGAGATATCGAATGGAATAACGTGAAAGCGCTTATTGAAACCGGTGGATCTCTTTGGCAAGACAGAGCTAACAGTAGCGGTTCTTACGAAGTCCCTAAGGGTGGAGGTGTAAGCTCATTGTACGCAGGTGCACTGTGGATGGGTGGAATCTCTCCAGACCAACAGCTTAAGCTTGCTGCCTTGACGTTTAGACAAGGAAACGATTTCTGGACGGGTCCGCTTACAAATGACGGAGGTGCGGAAATTGATGCCATCGAGTGTCAGAAATACGATGAGTTCTTTGTATCAACTCGCGCAGAAGCTCAACTTCACAGATCATATTTTGATGCGCTTCAAGCTGGAACTGTTGATGAGGAATTTCCTGATGGATACACTACGCCATCCTATTTCTATGACTTTCCCGCCCACGGACTTCCAGCCATTAACCAAGACTACTATCTTGGACCATTTAGGGATTATGATGGTGATGGTTTTTATGACCCAAATCAAGGAGACTATCCTTGGTATGATTTCCTGTCAGAAATAGATTGTAAAGAACGCCGAAGAGAAGATATCGTCCCGCTTTATGGAGACAGGAACTTTTACTGGATTTTTAATGACAAAGGTAACGTTCACTCAGAATCTCAAGGAGAACCTATCGGAATGGAGATCCGAGCTCAAGTATTCCAATTCTCTACGAATGATGAGGTAAATAACATGACGTTTCATAACTACGTCCTCATCAACCAAGGAACTCAAACCTTAAGTGACACGTACTTCGGAGTTTGGGTAGACGCCGATCTCGGTAATGCGACTGATGATTATGTGGGATGTGACGTGCAGAGGGGGCTAGGATATGCCTACAATGGAGATGCATTTGACGAACCATCTGGTGATTCTCCTGGTTATGGCGAGAATCCACCAGCTGTGGGTATTGACTTTTTCGAGGGTCCATACCAAGATTCCGACGACATAGACAATCCTCTGACTGAAGTGTTCACGGACGCGATAGATTCTTTGGGAATTCCATATGAAGGAATTGGTATTGGATATGGTGATGGTGTCGTCGACAATGAGCGGTTCGGTATGCGTCGTTTTGTATACTACAATAACACCAACAATAACATCAACGGAGAACCTTCTACCCCTCTTCATTACTACAACTATATGAATGGGATATGGAAAAACGGTCAGAAGATGGCTTATGGGGGAGATGGTGTCAGCGCTGCAACGGGTGCAAATCTAGATATCGCTACAGACTATATGTTCCCAGGTGAAACAGACCCATACAATTGGGGTACGGGTGGAGTTAGTACTGAACCATGGACAGAGGTCAGCTCTGGAAATCCTCCTGCTGACAGACGTTTCATCCAATCTGCCGGTCCTTTCGTTCTTGAACCAGGTGACTTTAACAACATTACGATGGGCGTTGTTTGGGCGAGAGCCAGCGCCGGAGATCCGTTTGAAAGTGTGAAATTACTGCGTCAAGCAGACGACAAAGCGCAAGCGCTTTTCGACAATTGTTTTGAAATAGTAAGTGGTCCAGATGCGCCAGATGTTGCCATTCAAGAACTTGAAAATGAGGTTATTATTTACCTTACGAATAACAATTCACTTTCAAACAACTTCAATGAGGACTACGTGATGTTTGACCCAGGTATTCCTAAGCTAGATGTTGATGGAGAAGAATACGACAGTCTTTCACGTTCATACACATTCCAAGGATACCAAATCTATCAATTATCTGACAATACTGTATCAGCTGCAGACCTGAATGATATTGAAAAAGCACGCCTGATTTTCCAATGCGATGTGATGGACGATATTGTGAATGTCGTGAACTATGTACAAAATGAAGAAATGGGCTTAGCTGTGCCATTCCTCATGGCGCAAGGTGAAAACGAAGGTATTCAACACAGTTTCAGAGTGACAAAAGATGCGTTTGCACAAGGCAGCAACATCCTGATCA
>JAPKBK010000191.1 GCA_028823435.1 Flavobacteriales bacterium | reverse complement strand
TAGTGGACAAAGGTACGGCTTATCTTTGCGCTATGATTCGATCCATGACAGGCTATGGTAAAGCCGAAGGCGTTATAGGCAATAGGAAGTATTCGGTTGAGGTACGTTCGCTCAATAGCAAACAGTTTGACCTAAACATGAGGATGCCATCCGTTTTCAGAGAAAAAGAAATGGGACTCCGTAAGCTGCTAAGGGAGAGCGTCATACGTGGCAAGTGCGATTTTTTCCTAAGCTATGAACAGGACCCTTCCGAAGCCAAGCATGAGATCAATACGAAACTTGTTCAAACATACATTACACAACTTGAAGCGCTTTCTGAGGATTCAGGTTTGAAAGGAGAGAATTTGCTCGGGATGGCTATCCGAATGCCAGACGCACTTCAGTCTCCACAGGAGCAACTTGATGATGACGTCTGGTCTGGTATAGAAAAACTGATCATCACCGCACTTGATGCTTTCAATACTTTTCGAGAAACAGAAGGGGCGGCAACGCTCGAAGACTTTAACAATCGAATAAAAATAATCCGACATGAATCCATCAATCTCGACCCTCTTTTAGACGAGAGACTGGCGCGCATTAAAAGCCGAATCAAAACAAATCTATCTGAGGCAATCGACAGGTCGAAAATAGATGAGAATCGCTTTGAGCAAGAGGTCATCTTCTACATTGAAAAAACGGATGTGTCAGAGGAACGAACACGCCTAAAAGCGCATTGTGACCACTTCGATGAAATCCTTGCTGACGGGATAGGACAGGGGAAGAAACTCGGTTTTATTGCGCAAGAAATAGGGAGAGAAATAAACACGCTAGGGTCAAAGGCAAACGATGCGGATATTCAGCGTCTCGTTGTGCAAATGAAAGATGAATTAGAGAAAATCAAGGAACAAGTATTAAACATACTCTAGCATGCCATCAGGAAACCTTCCGCAGGGAAATGGACAAGCAATCATATTTTCTGCGCCTTCTGGTGCAGGGAAAACGACAATGGTGAAAAGTTTGATGGAGAATAAAGAACTTTCCTTGGGGTTTAGTATAAGCGCCACGACACGTCAATTAAGAGGAGATGAGGTTGCGTCGAAGTCATACTATTATTTAACACAAAGTGACTTTGACCTTAAAATCGAAAAAGGTGAATTTATCGAATGGGAAGAGGTATATAAGGGGACACGCTACGGCACGCTCTGTTCCGAAGTTGAGAATATGTGGCGAAAAGGGTTAACCCCAGTGTTTGATGTTGACGTCATCGGAGGCAAGACTTTAAAAAAAGTCTTTGGCGATTCGGCACTTTCAATCTTCATCGCTCCACCTTCAATTGCAGTTTTAGAGAAACGCCTAAGGGGCCGGGGTACTGAAAGCGAAAAAAACATTGTCGGTAGGCTGGCAAAATCTGTGTTTGAACTTAACGAAGAAAAGCATTTTGATGTTCGCATTGTAAATGATGATCTTGCGCGCGCTATTTCGGAAACAAAACAAGTTGTCACAGACTTTCTAAACAAATGACAGGCCATACTAACAAAGGGAAAGTAGGGCTTTATTTCGGCTCATTTAATCCAATTCATTTGGGGCATTTGATCATTGCAAACCACATGTTAATTAGAACGGATTTAGATGAAATATGGGTCGTCGTAACTCCGTCCAGTCCATTCAAGTTACACACAGAGATGATTGCTGAACAACACAGGTTGCAAATGGTGAAGCTGGCAGTTTCTGAAAACCCATCAATCTTTGCTTCAGATGTTGAATTTAATCTTGACCGTCCAAGCTACACGGTAGATACATTACGCTTTCTGAGAGAGAAATTTCCTCAAAATGATTTTTCAGTAATCCTTGGTGAAGACAACTATCAAAACCTCCACAAGTGGAAAAATTACAGTGAGATTATAGATCGTCATCGGTTGTTAATATATCCCAGACGGTTAGACGCTTCACCCGTTTCCAGAGAAGACAATATTGCATCGAACAAAGCAGTATTATACACGAAAGCGCCCATGATTGAGATTTCTTCAACATACATTAGAGAGGCGATATTAAACCAACAGGATGTACAGTACCTGCTTCCAGATTCCGTCATATCTTATATTGGAAACAATCATCTTTACGAATAAAACATGGCGCTTTTGGCCTTTTATTCAGAGCGTGTTTACAGAATTCATCGCTCGTTCTAAGCCAAGCGTACAAAAGCTCTCGGCTGCTTTTTGAGATTTCACCAACACTTCTTGAAGTGCCAAACCCTCTTCTTTCGTCCACTGACCTAAGACATGTTCGACTTGTCTGCCAATCCCGAAATCCGCTCCCACCCCCACTCTTAAGCGAGGATACACATTGTTCCCAATAACTGTTTGAATGCTTTTCAGGCCGTTATGCCCACCATCGCTACCCTTTGCTCTAAGTCGGATACTTTCAAAAGGTAAATTGATGTCATCGGTAATGACGAGAATCCTTTCTGTCGGTATTTTTTCAGAATCCATCCAGTATCTCAGAGCCTTGCCACTGAGGTTCATGAAAGTTGATGGCTTGAGTAAAACCAATGTACGCGCTTTAAAACGAATGGTGGACACCGAGCCGTGGCGATCAGTAGAAAATGTTCCACCGTGTGCCTCAGCTATAGTGTCCACCACTTTAAATCCGATATTATGACGTGTTTCCTCATATTCTGCGCCGGGATTTCCCAGACCGATAATGAGGTGTTTCATAATTCAGCGCTTTCTTTATGCGTCTCCACCTTCAGAACCTTCTTCAGACTCTCCTTCAGCGCCTTCAGCAGCACCTTCAGCTTCTCCACTCTCCAGATCTTCATCGGCAACAGCGAGACGGGTTCTCTTACAAGCGAATAACAACACAGATTCGTTGAGTAGGATCGTACATCCTTCGATGTTCAAATCTCTCACACGCACGGTTGATCCGATGACTAATGGAGTGATATCGACAGTGATTGCCTCAGGTATTTTCTCGATCATTCCTTTCACAGGCACTCTGCGGAATAGCGTAGCGATACGTCCACCGTTCATCACGCCTTCAGCAGTTCCTTCTGAGCGAAGCGGTAAGTTTACACGAACCTCTTTCCCTGGGACAACTTCAAGTAAGTCAATGTGCACGATGCGGTCTGTCACCGGATGAAATTGAATATCCTGTAAGATGCAATGCACCTTCTTGCCATCTATATCTAGCTCGATGTAGAAAACATCAGGGTTAAATACAAGCTTGTTAATGCTGTTTTCTTCCACAGTAAAGTGGGTTTGGTCTTGGCCTCCGTATAGTACGCCTGGGATAGACCCAGATTTGCGTATTGCCGAAGCACCTTTCTTTCCTACGTTCTCGCGAAGAGAACCGCTCAATGATGCAGTTTTCATAACAGTGTAATTATATAATAAAATGTGAACTAATACTCTCGTTGTTCATCAGGCATTTAAGTACCTGAGCAAACTGGTCATGCACAGGCAAGACCGTAATTTTTTCTTTCGGGACACCCTCTTTAAGTGGGATGGTGTCTGTCACGATTAACTCCGTTAAGATGCTGTCGTTAATTCTCTCGTAAGCAGGACCGCTTAGTACAGCATGCGTGCAAATTGCTCTCACTGATAGCGCGCCGTGTCTGATCATTAGGTCGGCTGCTTTTGTGAGCGTGCCAGCGGTATCGCACATGTCATCGACGATAATCACATCCTTCCCCCTCACCTCACCAATGATGATCATCTCCGCAACCTCGTTTGCAATTTTTCGTTGCTTATAGCATATCGCCATATCGACCTTGAGCATATCTGAATAAAATTTTGCTCTTTTTGTTCCGCCAGTGTCAGGAGTGGCAATACAAAGATTGTCTGTTTGGAGATG
>JAPKBK010000190.1 GCA_028823435.1 Flavobacteriales bacterium | reverse complement strand
AGTGAAGTCAAAGGATGTATGACTGAGGGCATCCATCCATCCAATCCCCAGTAGGAGA
This sequence comes from Flavobacteriales bacterium, assembly GCA_028823435.1. Taxonomy (GTDB): domain Bacteria; phylum Bacteroidota; class Bacteroidia; order Flavobacteriales_D; family Sanyastnellaceae; genus UBA974. Next base: position 3,775 of record JAPKBK010000190.1, on the reverse strand, counting down.
ATGATGACTTGGGACATAAAGAGGATAACCGCACCTGTAATAAATGTAATTCTATTCAGAGATGGAATTTTAGATGCCATTTCCCCAGCCACTCCGCTGATTAATGCCGCTATAGGAAATGCGAGAAGAAATCCTCCCGTTGCGCCCAGAAAATGATCCCATCCTGACTCGTTCCCTGCAAAGACAGGCGCCCCTAAACCTCCTGCAAGCAGGTAAGCAGCGACGAAGATTACACCGACACGCGCGCCAAACATCAAAGGGAACAGAACGACAAGCAAAGATTGTAGGGTAATAGGTAGGCCCTCTACGAGATCTAATTGGATGTGTCCAAGTAAAACCAACGTGACAAATGAAAGAAGGCTCAAGATTAAATCGTCTTGAAATTTATTCCCGGTGATGTTAACTTTTAATCTAAGCATTCAATGTTGTTATTCGCGGATAAAATTTGTTTTGCCTATCCCTTTAAATGCAATAAAATTATTTGTTCTGTTGACATCCGCCTGAAGGAGGTTCGCATCGAGTTCGATTTTCGAGATGCGCTTGCCTTGGGTGGGGATGTCCATGGTGTAAAAGGGGTTTGTCCATGGCCAGTCCGGACTTAAGACTTCATTGTCTGCAAGCGGCCTGTTTCCTCTCATGATAACGAGAGGGATGTGGTATTCCATTGTCGATCCATCCTTGAACGTCACTTTTAAATCCTGAGGCATAGGCATGACGCCGACCCTTTCAAGTGTGACACGCGCGACGTCTCTAGACGTTTTTACTTCATGAATACGATAATCAATGGTATGGGTCGTATTGACGAAGTAATCAAAATACCAATCAAGTTCAATTCCTGAAGCCTTCTCCATGACTCTTTTGAAGTCTAAAGGACCAGGGTGTTTGAAAGACCATTCATTGAAATATACTTTCACAGCTTCGTTCCGAACTTCACTTCCGATTACCGCGCCAAGTTGTTCCATCAACACTTCCCCTTTTGAGTACGCTGCAACACCATACGCTCGATTTGTGGTGTAATGATCTGCGTGGGTGCTAAGTGCCTCTTCATTTCCACTGAGGGCCTGTTGGGTATAACTGTAATACGCAGAAGCGTGTGCGCCACCTGCACGAGGTTTCGTCATCTCTTCGGGGGAGATTACAGCCATGCATTCAGATTCTATCCAAGATGTAAATCCTTCGTCCATCCATTCATAAAGCGCTTCGTTCGTCGCTACGACAGCTTGAAACCAAGAGTGTGCCATTTCATGTACAGTCACACCCACGAGGCTCGGTAAAGATCGATTCCCACGTACGAGCGTCATCATGGGGTATTCCATGCCGCCATCACCTCCTTGTGCTACGGTGTATTGTGGGTAGGGGTATCGTCCCACAAAATCATTGAAAAACCGCATTGCTTCCACTGCAAATCGTGGCAATTCTGTCCAAGGTTTGTCATACTCATCATTCGGCGTGTGAAGGAAATTCATCGTGAGTTTGTTGTCGACGGCGACAGATTCTGTGATGAAATCTGTGTCTGCCACCCATGCAAAATCTATGACGTTTTCGGCAGTGAAATGCCAATCTCCCGATTTTACAGACGCTTCTATGGTGCCCGTGTTTTGTCCTGTTCCAGCAACAACATAGCCAGATGGAAGATGAATTGACACATCGTAGTCACCCCAAACACCGTGAAACTCTCTGCCGATATAAGGATGTGAATGCCAACCCTCGTGATCGTATTCACATAGTTTTGGATACCACTGCGTCATGCTGTATTCAATGTCTTCTTTATTCATCCATCCTGAACGGCGTATTTGTCTTGGGACTTGTGCGTTCCAAGTCATCTTAAAATCCGCATACCCTCCAGGTAAAATTGAAGCGGGGAGTTCAGTTACGATAATGGTTTCTTCAATCGTGACCGTGCATGGCTCGCCGTTCATTGTTAACTCCACATCTTTGATCCACCCCCATTCATCTTCAGGAAGATGAAGGATACGGTCACCTACTCTCGCGTCCGGGTCGGAGATGTTTCTGCTTCGAACATCCATCATGCTTCCTGGTTGAAAGGCATTAAAAAACGCGTACCAAAACACCTTGTCTAATTTATCAGGACTGTTGTTGAAGTATCTCACATTCATATCTCCTGAATACTGGTGAAGAGATGTATTCAATGTGACATCCATGTCGTAATTCACTTTCTGCTGCCAACCTGGATACTGACAACTGTAAGTGTTTGTGACCACAGAAAATGTGAGCAGTAAAATTGCTGAAGTGACAGCAGAGAAAGTGACAGTATTGGACTTCATTTTGTGAATGTATTCTATTGGTCACAAAGCGCGTGAGCGATTTATGTGGATTGACGTAACAAAGATGAAGCATTCATAGTCACGATGTACGTGAGCCGGATAGATGAGATCGCAACGCAATCATTTTCATAACTACAACAGCCGCTTCAATGCCCTTGTTGCCATGCGCGCCGCCAGATCTCGCTGCAGCTTGTTCAGAATTGTTGTCAGTTAAGACACAGAAAGCTACGGGTTTTCCCGTTTTTAAGTTCACGTCTTTTATGCCTTGTGCCACAGCGTCACACACGTAATCAAAATGTGCTGTCTCACCTCGGATGACGCTTCCGATGGCGATCACACCGTCAACATGTTCTAAAAGCATTTGAGATGCCAATGGCAGTTCGAAACTCCCAGGTACATGAACAATTCTGATGGAAGCTTCCGGTACGCCACACGCGCTTAAAACGTCAAGCGCACCATCACGCATTCCATTTGTGAAAACAGCATTCCATTCAGAAACAACGATGCCCACAGTAAAGCGGGCACCGTTTGGTAGATCCTTCGGATCGTATGAGCTTAAATTGTTTCCGGCCGTAGCCATGGGGGTAATTTTAAATTGAGATTTCTCGTACTCGGTTAAAGCGACTCACCCAATGCCACGGCTGTAGGATACAGGCGGCTATTTGGATGCTCACTTGCAATATGAGAGAGTACGTCCTTTGCTTCTTCAGTTCTCCCAAGCTCAATTAAAGTGATGGCTTGCTTGTAATGGTAGCTCGGCGCCAAAACTTTTCCAGCGCGTCCCGCATCAGCAGCATCAGCCGCTTTTGAGAAGTATTCTGCTGCATGGGTATAATCTTCAAGATCAGAATAACAATCCCCCATGCCAGCAAGAGACATTGGACCGAACACATCGTCATCAAGCGCAACCTTGTCAAAAGCTTGGATAGCTTCTTCGAACAATCCAGCATCACGATTTAAAACCCCGACCTGGTAGGCTGCGCGACTCGCTGCATTTGTGCCTGCGTAATTCTCCATGATTTCCTCAAGCCCAGCTGAGAATCCATCTCCGTATTGCGCCAAATCTAAAGAGTCCATTGCGAAATAATGTTCTGCTTGGAAAACGGCTTCTTCTGCAGCATTTTCAGCGGGAAGTTGCACCAACATGCGGTATCCCATAAATGCGAGTATGATTACTGCAGCACCTCCTAGAATAAGGGTGAGTTGTTTGCGGTTTTTGTCGACAAACTGTTCTGTCTTTGTGTACACTTCATCAACGTTGATGATTGTCTCGTCTTTTGCGTTTTTCTTAGCCATAGTAATTTTGATTCCTTTCTAATAGGATTGAGAGTGCAAAAATAAGAAATTCGCACTATGCAATTAAACTCTCTTCACCTGATTCATTTTAAAAACCACATAAGTGGTGATTTGGAGTTTGGAAAACACGTCAATTGTCTTCTTGGAGACAACGGTTCGGGCAAGACAAACATCCTGGATGCCCTGCATTACCT
>JAPKBK010000189.1 GCA_028823435.1 Flavobacteriales bacterium | reverse complement strand
TTGGATTGTAAATCAAATCACGCCGTGTGCAAAACCTCTGCAAAAAGCTTAGGCATATTAAAGAGGAATACGTAGTTTAGTGCGTGCTTTTTAAATTCAAAACTTTCAAGAGACTTTATCTTGCCTTAAGCGCGGTAACAATCGTAGTCTTGCTGGGCAGTTTGGGCTATGTGTATATCGTGGGTGGCTTCACTTGGGTTGAAGCCTTCTACATGACGGTTATTACGATCTCTACTGTTGGTTTTCGAGAAGTACATGAACTCACTCCTGGAGGGATGCTTTTCACTTCCTTCCTGATTATTTCAAGTATTAGTGCTTTTGCCTATTCAATTTCTGCGCTTACTACGTATTTTGTGGACGGGGAATATCGTAACACATTTAAAGTTGCCAGATTGAAGAAAGATATGGATAAATTAGAAAACCACGTGATTGTTTGTGGTTACGGTAGAGTGGGAGAAATGGCCGTTTCAGAACTCCAGGATCATGACACAGCTGTTGTCATCATTGAAAAGGATGAGGCCCGTTCTGAGGCCTTGCGCAAAGAAGGGTTTCTTGTTATTTCTGGGGATGCAACAAGAGACGAAAATCTCGAAAAAGCGGGCATTATGACTGCAAGGGCACTAATTGCAACGATGCCCGTTGACGCACATAATCTTTACGTCATCCTGTCTGCAAGAGAGTTAAATAACAAACTGCTTTTAATTAGCCGAGCTTCTCAAATGAATTCAGTGCACAAGCTTAAAGTGGCCGGTGCAGACAATGTCATCATGCCAGATAAAGTCGGTGGTGCCCATATGGCTTCGCTTGTTGCGATGCCTGACGTCGTTGAGTTTTTAGACCACATAAGTATTCAGGGAGGTGATTCAATCAACCTCGAAGAGATCTCGATGGATCAATTGCCTACAGAAATGAATTCATCCACATTGGGCGATATTCTTGAGCATGACAGATTGGGAATTAATATCGTGGGCCTGAAGAGATCTAACGGTGAATATGAAATTAATCCAGGACCTTCCACTGTGCTCGATGGTGCTTGTAAGCTTTTTGTACTGGGTAATGCTGAGCAAATCAGATCATTTAACAGTATACTTAAATACACACATCCTTATCCTTGATACACGTCGAAGCCTTAACTTTCTCACAATTAAAACCTTTATCCTAAAAGTATGTCTTTATTAAAAAACGTATTCCTCGTCCTGATTGGATTAATATCACCAGTTGTGTCAATCGCTCAAAGTGGATCTATAGATAGTGCCATTGATCAATACATGGGCCCCATTACTCAGACCGTTGAGGATGTGATTTTTTTCACCATACCTGTGGGCTTTGGGATTCAAGTGCCATTTGTTTTGATTTGGTTGTTATTCGGTGCGATTTTCTTCACTTTTTATTTTAATTTCATTTCCATCAGTGGCTTTAAACATGCACTAGATGTCGTCAGAGGGAAATTTGACAATCCCAATAAAAATGAAAAGGGAGAGGTGAGTCACTTTCAGGCGTTGACTGCGGCACTTTCTGGAACAGTGGGGGTCGGTAATATCGCGGGCGTTGCGATTGCGGTGTCGATAGGTGGCCCGGGTGCCACATTCTGGATGATTGTCGCCGGTCTATTAGGGATGAGTGCGAAGTTTATAGAGTGTACTCTGGGAACAAAGTATCGGATTGAAAATGCAGATGGTTCTGTTTCAGGTGGTCCTGCTTATTATTTGAGCAGGGGACTTGCAAAAAAAGGCAAGGGATTTGGACAGCTAGGTAAAGTGCTCGCGATCATGTTTTCTGTTGCTTGTATCGGTGGTTCGCTGGGTGGAGGTAACATGGTGCAAATCAATCAGGCCACCAAGCAGCTTATTCATGCAACGGGTGGCGTGGATTCTTTTTTCTATGGCCAATCTTGGATTTTTGGAACATTAATGGCTGTTCTTGTCGGTGTAATTATCATTGGTGGGATTAAGAGTATTGCAAAGGTGACAGACAAAGTCGTCCCTTTGATGGTCGGAGTCTATGTACTGAGTGCGTTGGTTGTTTTAGGTGTAAACTTCTCACACATTCCCAATGCCTTCGGACAGATATTTAATGGTGCTTTTAACTCAGGCGCGATGTATGGAGGTATTATTGGCGTCATGATTCAAGGTTTCAAACGCGCGGCGTTCTCTAACGAGGCAGGTATAGGTTCTGCGTCTATTGCACATTCAGCAGCGAAAACTGAGGAGCCTGTTTCTGAAGGCATGGTGAGTCTTTTGGAGCCGTTTATTGACACGGTTGTCATCTGCACCATGACAGCGCTTGTCATTGTTATTTCAGGCTATGGCGGAGACGGAGCAGCACTGGCTCATTCACTAGCAAATTCTGGAGAATTAAAAGCGATTGAATTAACATCTGCAGCATTCAGTCAGACAATCTCTTGGTTCCCGATTGTGTTGTCTGTATCTGTCATCCTGTTTGCACTTTCCACAATGTTAAGTTGGAGTTATTATGGCCTTAAATCTTGGACGTACATCTTCGGAGAATCTAAAGTTGCCGACATTAGTTACAAAGTGTTATTCTGTGCTTTTGTAGTCATCGGTTCTGCCATTTCTGCGAAAAGTGTTTTCGGGTTCGGAGACGCCATGATTTTTGCCATGTGTTTCCCTAACGTCTTAGGACTGTATCTCCTTGCCCCAGAGGTGAAGTCAGATCTGAAAGACTATTTGAAACGGGTGAAGTCTGGTGAAATCATTCGATATAAAAAATAACACAGATTCGTTATCTCGCCGAGACGATGCCTTTCATTTAACGTCTATAGTCATTGTTATTTTATTGTCCTTGCTTGCATGGGGAGTAGAATCAATGAGATCTCCATCACCGAGAGTTGATGTTTCAGAATTCCTTGAGTTGCTGAACACATGGCCTGTCGGGAATCGTTTGAATGCCTCCTCACCGGCATTGTCAAACGAGACACATCCCAATGTCTCAAGTACCTCATCGTACGCCAGACCGTATTCTAAACCTAAGGGATCGTACAATTCAAACACCCTCTATGCTCCAGTGGTTACTCCTGAGCCACTTTCGATCAATATCAATGACGTAGATAGTATCTCATTAGAACGTTTGCCCGTATTTGGTCCTGTCCTCTCCGGGCGAACTGTCAAGTATCGGAATCTGCTCGGCGGTTTCGTTGATGTTCGTCAGCTTCAGGAGGTGTATGGATTTAATGATGAATCTTATCAAACTGTATCAGGATGGTTTAAAGTAGATCCTGAAAACGTTGTTCAGATTTGTATTGATACGGCCTCATGGTCACAAATGCGTAAACACCCATATATAGGTTTTGAAGGAGCGCGAATGATTGAGAGGTATAGAAGGCATCATGAAATTAACCAGCTTGAGGATCTTCGAGAGATGCCACTGATGAATGACAGTACGTGGAAGGTCTGGTCTCCTTATATTAAGGTTGTTACAATAAATGATCATTTGTAACTATTCATAGCCTTAACTAACGACATTTGTAAAATGAATTTTAACATAACAGCTGATCAGTTAATGATAAAGGAAACGGTGAGTGAATTTGCGACCCGTAGAATTTTACCAAATCGGATGATTTGGGACGAAGCACAGATATTTCCCGTTGATATTTTTCGAGAAATGGGTGAGATAGGTCTTATGGGGATGCTCGTGCCTGAAGAATATGGTGGCGCGGGATTGGGGTATATTGAGTATAAGATTGCACTCGAAGAAATTTCTCGTGTGTGTGGATCGGTTGGTCTGAGTATGGCAGCACACAATAGTTTATGTACAGGTCACATACTGCAGTTTGGTACGGAAGAGCAGAAAAAGAAATACTTGCCCAAGCTTGCA
>JAPKBK010000188.1 GCA_028823435.1 Flavobacteriales bacterium | reverse complement strand
ATGCAAAAGGTACACACAATTTTCTCATGAAACGACTATTGAACTACAACTTGCAGCGATCTGTTTAATTTCGCAGAGCGCAAGACATAAACGCCAGGTTCTAAACCACTTACATCTATAGAAGTACGGGCGGAATTGACATTCAAGACATCAATCAACCGTCCGTTTATATCTGAAAGCGTAAAGGTCGTACCGACATACGCATGTGATACTTCAACATAAAGCACATCCGAAGTTGGATTTGGAAACGCCGTCATAACAAAATCACCATTCTCATCTTCTATTGAACTGATGACACCCATAGAGATTAACAAGCCTCGGAATTCTTGGTAGTAGAGGTTTGACACTCTTGCATCGTGAACGATTACGGTATTCTCATCGTTAATGTTCTCAGCTGTAGAAGACCAGTTGTGAGACCCTGTCACAACAGTCGGATCAGAAAGCGGTTCGCTGTAGTCAATCACCGCATATTTGTGGTGAAGTGATCCTGCGATTCCCTGATGAGAATGCACGTCTATTCCGGCCGCAGTCAGATTGTCAAATTCAGCACCCGTTCCGCTGATTTGTTCTATTGCACCCTGAGGGCTGACAAAGAAACTAGAGCCATCAATAATAGCATCAGCGAGATCGTCACGGGTAAAAGACAAGAGCGCAAAAGCCATATCGTAATCCATGGTTTCAATGGTTTCTCGAATCGCCGAAGTCGTTCCATCTGTCGGAGAGAAATAAACCTCAACAGGTGAACCTCCTACAATGTATTTCAATGGCGTGTTCACTGTTTTCGCTGGACCAAACTTTGCGTTTGCTTCATCAGGCACCATGGTGTCGCTGCCCCACATCTCATTGAATTCAAGTCGATATCCTCTGGCGATACTTTGGTCTTGAAAAACAATCACATTGTTCTTGTCAGTATTGAGATTCGCCGTAGTCATATTTGTGGAACCTGTCAATACGAACGCCGTTTCTGGATAATCAGCATCTCCAATAAAGAACTTGTTGTGCATCCCTGATCCCTCACCGTCTGTGCGGTAATGAACCGGAATCGAGCTGTCAAAATTTTGGATCCCCAGGTTTGCATTTTCTCCTTCGGCGATATATCTAATCTGAACTCCATTTGCCGCAGCTGTATTCACAGCATTTTCAATCGCGACATTGTTCGTATTGTATACGGCAATGTCGAGCGTGTGTTGCGCAGAAGTGATCCAGGCTGCAATCGTATCGTTTGTGCTCGTGCCAAGTGACATCGCTTCTTCATCGATCGCTACTGATGTATCCACAGAGCCGGTGAAGTACACGTGAATGTTTCCTGAAGACTCTGAAATGGTCGCGTAAACTCTTGTTGGAGATGTAACTGTTTCTCCCTCATCACTTGTAGACTTGACGCGTGCATAGTAAAGTGTACCAGGACTCAGTCCACTCAAAGAAACCACGTGATCTGTCACGGGTAAAACATCTGAATCCGTCGTGCCGAGATCTGGCGTTAAACCCCACTCTACTTCACTGTCACCTGAGACATCTGTCGTCCAGGAAAGATCAAATGATGATGCTGAAATGTTTGTTTGTTCTACTTCAGAAGTAAGACAAATCCCAGATGTCGAGACCATATCGGAAGCGCCCCTCGGCAAAAGTTGGTATCCACCGAACCCATCAAATGTGAACTGACTGACAATGCCCATGAGGTTCATTTCACATCCGTTCAGAACTGTACCCACAAGAGAATTGGATGATCTGACATAGATGATTCCTTCTTCTCCCGAAGCATTGAAGGTATAGGTGGCGTTGCTCTCTATGGTTTGGCCTCCTGCATCGAACGTTGTAGACTGAATCACCACAAGCTCGCCTTCCAAAGACTCGTTCAGCATATTGGGCGTCACCACCTGCGCTTCTGGCAGATCGTTGTCAGAACTTAGAACATCAACCTGGGTGAGGTTGGGTCCGATTTCGAGCAGTCCATTGTACTCGGTGATTTCTCCCGTCACAGTCACCTCATCACCTGGGTTAGGCTCAGCTGACCAATCGTCCCAATTGTCTCCAGGATAAAGTGCAATTCCAGCAGAGTCATCTTGGATATATCTCACAGATCCCAAATCTGATCCACTTGTGATCACACCTGTTATGGTCACCGTTTGGCCGATCGTATAATTGGTGCGGACGTCTTGTATATCAGACTGCGCAGTTAAAACAGTCGAGGAAAGAATCGCAACAAATGCGAGGGTACAGCTAAATAATTTCATTGAAAAGAGGTTATCGAGAGTAATTAAAATCTGACGCGAATAGAAAAATTTGAACGGAAACCATACCCCATATATACGCTTGCGGAAGCAGCGTCGAAGTTGTTTTCCGTAAAGGCATAGGTTCGGTTAGGGTCCGTAAAGTTCCACTCACCGTATGGGTCATTGTTTTGAGCATTTACGAGATAAATCGTGTTCAAGACGTTAAACATGGAGAGCCTGAAGTCGATTTGAGATTCGTTCAGGTCCATGGTGTAACCCATGTGAAGATCTAATAGCCCATACGCAGGGAGCTCCCAAGATTGACGGCCTTCGTTCTCGCCATTCAAAGAGAAGGGATCGAAATTGGCGTAAAACCTATCGAAGAACGTATAGCGTGGCTTGATATAGAATCCATTCTTGCGGTATCTAAGGGCAAACCCGATTTGGGTTTGGGGGGCATCCCCTACGGATACACCCGCTGCATTGTATTTCACAATCTCTGGATTTCCTTCATAATCCAAATAGGGTAGGTTTGTGTTTTCATCCAATAAAATCAAACTATCCTCAGAGCTGGTCCAGCGCCAATCTCCATAAGAAGCATACCCTTCAATTGTAATGTGGCGATTCAATTGGTAACCGAAATCAAGCTCAATCCCCTTATGCAAAGCGCTCATTGAGTTAATGTTCGCCCTTACGATATCTCCGTCCGCAGTTTCAAACCTAAGCATGCTGTTGAGCGGCCTGTTCTGCCAATTCGTATAGTATCCATTCAGATTCAATGTCCATGGAGATTTACTCCACTTGACACCAAATTCAACCGAAGAGATCTTCTCGTTTTGAGTGTTTTGAATAAACGTGTTGTCGAAACCAATCACACTCGAGAAAGTCGGTGTCCTGTTGAGATATCCGAGGTTCATAAATGCGTTCGTCCACTCATCAATATTGACATTTCCACCACCCTTCACGGTGTAGCCTGAAATCCACTTCCAACCAGATTCGTTGTGCTCCATTTCACCTGTCTCCTCATTTTCCTCAAGTGGTTTGAAGTAATCCACACGGTTGTACCCTTGGTTGACAGCACTCACATTCACAAAATAATTGTACCACGGACCTTTGAATTCCATGAGCGCAAACACCCCTCCCCATTTCACAAACGCGTCATTGTGATACCCTATTGTATCTCCCACAGTATGCATTGGCTGGGTGTCATTTGCATCATCTTGATCGACGAAATAATCTCCCCCAAGCAGATCATGAACAGTACTGTAGTGCTCCCCTTGATAGGTTCTGAAATCTGCGCCACCTGAGAATGTCAGCTTATCGCTACGCTCATACCTGAAAGTAGCAAGCGCACCCAACCATTTGTGGTTGTTGTAGAGTTTCCTCAGAATTCTTGAACTCTTAAGAAGCGATTCTGAGTATGTAGGATCAATAGGCGGTCCGAATATCCCACCCACAGTATTTGTAGTCCAAAACTTCTGAAAGTCAACCTGACCATCCGCCGAATAATCTCCCGACCCAAGCGAATTCTCTAACCGCGTTCCTCCACCATGTCCAAAAGAAGCATAGGCTGTCGTCGTGATGTAAAGCTTCTCTGTCGTTCTCCAGCTGTGGCGCAAAGACATCAATGGTTTGTGGTATTT
>JAPKBK010000187.1 GCA_028823435.1 Flavobacteriales bacterium | reverse complement strand
TGATCAGGATGTTGCTGCCTTGTGCAAACGCATCTTTTGTCACTCTGAAACTGTGCTGAATACCTTCGTTTTCACCTTGAGACATTAGCGTTGGAACAGATGCATCTATTTCTTCGTTGAAAGAATAATTGATCACGTTTTCGATATCGTTGGCAAGATCGCATTGGAAAACCAGACGCGCTTTTTCAATATTTCCAAGATCAGAAGGTGAGACTGCACCGTCAGATAATTGATAGATTTGGTATCCCTCAAAAACATAAGATCTGTCCAATTCATTAAGTGCGGTTCCGTCTTCAAGTTCTTTCGGGATAGATGGGTCGATCGCTAAGTAGTCCTCATGGAAATTGTTTGAAATGGGATTCTCATTTGTGATATAAAGAATAAGCTCATTTTCAAGCTCTTGAATGGCAACATCTGGTGCATCAGGGCCACTTACTATTTCAAAACAATTGTCGAAAAGAGATTGCGCTTTGTCATCTGCAAGGCGAAGAAGTTTTACACTTTCAAATGGCTCACCACCTGAAGAGCGCGCATATAACATCCCTACTGTAATATTGTTATAGTCACCTGGCTCTAATGTAAAAGGTCCCGCTGATTGAAGAAAAAGCCTGTCTCCTGAGGGGTTACCTGTTTCGTACTCAGACCAATCTTCAACATTGACACCCATCGTCCCCCAACTGTATGGATCTGTATCTCCAGGAAACATATAGTCTGCTGCGATTTCAAGATTGGCGCCTGTGGAAGGGTTTATACCATCACCACCATATGCCATTCTTTGTCCATTCTTCCAAAAACCACGCATGTAGTTGTAATAATGCATGGAAGTAGTGGGCTGTCCATTCACACCATAATTCCAATTGTAGTATAAGAATTTACGCATTCCATACCTTTCATTGTCGATGACCCCGTCACCATATCCAATCCCAATGCCTTCATAGGGTATCCCCAAAGAGTCAATCGCATCTGTAAATACTTCTGTGAGAGGATTGTCTACGCCGTCGGCATCTTGATAAGGGCCTTCAAAAAAATCAACGCCCATCGCAGGAGGGTAAAGACCGTATCCGATTGAGTAAGAAGTCGCCTCATCGAACTGATCTCCGTTGTATGAATATCCCAATCCACGATTTACATCACATCCCACATAATCGTCCACGTGACCGCCCAAATCAGAATCTACCCATTGCGCAAAATACGTTTCCGTAAGTGTTTGAGTGCCTTGATTAATGAGAACGTAATTGTAGAATGTCATGTTATTAACCTCATCGTTTGTTGAGAAAACGAATGCTTGGGCGCGAATTTCCATGCCGATAGGTTCGCCTTGGGATTCCGAGTGGACATTGCCTTTATCGTTGAAAATCCAATAGTAGGTTTGGTCTCCGTAAAGAGGGACTACATCCTCACGCCTACGCTCGCTACAATCAATCTGCTGAAGAAAATCATACCATGGATAGTCACCCGCTTCTGGGTCATACAACCCATTTCCATTATAATCTAGGAAAGGGCTAAGGTAGAAATCCTGACCGAGCCCAACATTTCCATTCGCTGGATAATCATAAAAATAAGCAGGAATCGTATATCCATCGGGAAACGCCGTTTCTACCGACTCATCAGCTACTGCATCGAAATACTGTCTGTGACGCATTGCATCAGATCTGTAACTGATGGAAAAATTATCATATTTTTGACATGTTAATTCATCCACTTCTGCTTCACCTGTATTTGTGAGGGGGCCGGGCCAAAAATCATTTCCTGAATTTCTGTACTTCACTGCCGCAAGCTTGAGTTGCTGGTCAGGAGAAATACCCCCGAGCCAAAGTGCGCCGCCATATACGACAGAGACACCCTCATCTTTGGGCACGAAGTGAGCGCCCTTATCAATGGCTCTGTCATACCATAACGTTCCTCCATTTTCAATGAGTGCTCGGACGTTATTCCACTCGAGGTCCCGAAGCGCTGTTGCTGGAGCACATGCCTGAGCTTTTACTCTCGCCTGAATCACATCTGGATTTAAAGGGATTGGCAATCCTTTTTGCATTTTAATTTTTGCCGGAGGTTGTTTTGACGTTTGGGCCAAAGCAAAGGAATCACTGATTATAAACTGAAGTACAATCGCAAATAAAATAGAAATCGTGTGTCGAAAAAAAGGTGCCATACATTCAATGTTCAAGATGTGAATATACGCTTTAATTCACTGAAACTAATTGAAGCGGATCTGTATAAAGGAGCCAACCTTTTACGGTCCCCCCTTCTATTGCCCGAAGTGTCTCGACGTACCCTTCTACTTGTTTGATGTGTTTTTTTTTGCCGGACTCTGTAGATTTATAATCTACAATATGCCAAACCCCATCTATTCTTACGATCCTGTCGGGTCTAGAAATACCACCCTCTGTATCTACAAAATCACATTCGGATTCAACATGAAGTCCTGGCGCAAAAAACACCTTCGCGCGATCCAGATTTAAGATGTTTTCCACGCGTTTCTCGATGATCAATCGATCGGCCTCTCCTATCCCCACTCCTGCAATCAAAGATTTTTTCACTGCAGGCCAATCGTCTTCGCTGTTCAGTTTTTCCAAAACTTTGTGTACAACCGTCCCCAATTCAGATGGAGTAAGCCCATCATGAAACGTGGAATGGTCTTCGATTTGATTGTCCGTGACAAGGTGATTTGCAGATTCCCCTGTAAATAAATTCTCCAAGGGGATATTTGTTGATGGATCTATGGATTTTCCCGCCACCAATGATATACCCGGAACGGGTGTTAGGTCTCCACTAGAAAGGGGACCGTTGTTCTGAATCTCAAGCGATTTAACAATTAATTCTCCCACCGTTTTCACCTCGTGTCGATTAAAATCTTCCTTTTCAAGTTCTAAAACAACTTCTAATCTTTCTACGGGCCTTGTAAACGCAACATACACGCCATTTGTCAGGTCCAATTTCACGCGATTAACTTCAGCAATGCGCTGACTTTCAACAGCCGTATCCAACATGTCATAATTTTCGAGCATCGCTGCTCTGATAGGCATTCCAGATGTCTCATCTAGTTTGACGGGAATGACACCTTTGAATTTTGTAAAATTCTTTACTGTAATCAAAGCAATGACAACCTTAAAGGCCAAACCTTTTGCCTTGTGTACAGTCATGATCTGAACAGCATCTTTCGAGGCGATGGTGACCACGCTTTTTGCATGTCCTTTCCCTTCCCAAAACCTCAAGAATCCATGAAGACCGCTCTCGTCAGACCGTCCTATTTCATGCGCCAATTCAATGATACCTTCAGCATAAGCAGGATAGTTTGCTGTAATTCCCATCGTTTCACAGAGGTGACCCACAAAGGTCGCTACGGGGTCCGAAGATCTTTCAACCGCTTTTAATTTTGGGAAAAGTTCTTTAAGCATCCCCGCCGTATCTAGTATTCCCTTCGAATAGCTCCTCTTCCCCGGAGTCTTCGAGGGCTTGGCGGATACTTGAACATATTTATTTAAATAATACACTTCATCAATGCCATTGAGCGCAGCCATACATTGCAAAACGGCAACGCCATTACGATAATCATCCGGTCTTAAAATCCAACGAATTAAAGCTGCAACCGCAATAGGACCTGGATGTCTCCCCAATTGTAATGACTCCTCTGTCATGGGTTTAATCCCTGATTTAAGAAGTTCTTGAGCGAGATGTGCACCCTCTCGATTCGTCCGCACCAGAATTGTCATATCTCCCAAATCGAATCCCTGAGCTTCATACGCCCTAATTCTCTTTACAATTACCTCGCAATGACTGTTTCTTCTTTCCTCAACTTTGACGCCACACACAAGTTCCAAATGCACCCCACCTGGAAATTTCATCTTAGGCGTTTG
>JAPKBK010000186.1 GCA_028823435.1 Flavobacteriales bacterium | reverse complement strand
TTAATGATTTAAACCAATCAATGGAATAATCCGTTAAATTTTCCAGACGGTGCTTTACCTTCTCAATATCAGCTTCAAGATTGCTGATTTTAGTGTCAGCTTTAAACGAATCAAATTTTGAAATCCTTTTAATTCTGATCTCCGTTAATCTTGTCACATCCTCATCTGTAACTTCTCGAAGTAAATTCTTTATATGTGGCTTCAGTCCGTCGTGAATGCTCTCCAGGATTGCCTCCCACGTTTCACACTCTTCAATGTCGCGGTAGACACGTTTTTCAATAAAAATCTTCTCCAATGAAGAGAAATGCCATTGCTCCTGCAACTCTCCCAATTCAATCTCAAGCTCCCTACCTAACAGATATTTCGTTCTTTCAGTGGATGTTTTGAGAATCTCTTTCACACCGATAAACTGAGGCTTATCGTCAAGTATGACGCATGCATTAGGAGAAAGTGACACCTCACAGTCTGTAAATGCATACAGCGCGTCTAGCATCTTGTCTGGGGAGACATTGTTTGCAAGGTGCACCACGACTTCAACAACCTTAGCGGTATTGTCTTCGACCTTTTTAATTTTTATCTTGCCCTTTTCGTTGGCCTTAAGAATACTGTCAATCAGAGAACTCGTTGTGACGCCAAATGGGACCTCACGTACAACCAAAGTCTTGTTATCTACCTTGTCAATCCGAGCGCGAACCCTGATTCTACCACCACGCAACCCGTCGTTGTACATCTCCACATCAGCCATTCCCCCAGTCGGAAAATCAGGCACCAGTTTGAATCCTTTCCCCTGAAGAATTGCGATGCTTGCATCAATTAATTCAATGAAATTATGCGGCAGGATTTTGCATGCAAGACCGACCGCAATTCCCTCCACACCTTGAGCGAGCAGAAGCGGAAATTTTACAGGTTCCGTTTCAGGCTCCTTATTCCGACCATCATATGATGCAAGCCATTTCGTCGTCTTGTGATTGAATAAGACTTCCTTGCCGAACTTGCTTAGTCGGACTTCTATATACCTCGCAGCCGCAGCACGGTCACCCGTTAAGATGTTACCCCAATTCCCTTGACAATCAAGAAGGAGCTCTTTTTGGCCTATTTGAACCAAAGCATCACCAATGCTGGCATCACCATGCGGGTGAAATTTCATCGTGTTACCGATGACATTTGCCACTTTGTGAAAACGACCATCATCCATCTCGTCTAAAGAGTGGAGGATGCGACGCTGAACAGGCTTCAGTCCATCATACTGATGAGGAACAGCCCGCTCGAGTATCACATAAGATGCATAATCTAGGAAGTACTGGTTGTACATGCCCCTGACACGTACAACATGATCCATGTCATCTGATGCATCCTCTGCAGGTCCGTGGGCAAACTCGTTTTCTCTTTCGTTGTCCTGACTGTCGTGTTCCTCGTCTTCGTTTACAATCATTCCTTTACATTGTCTTTCTCCACACGGAGGTTTTCAATAATAAACTTCTGTCGGTCCGGTGTATTCTTGCCCATGAAGAAACCAAGCATTTCTTGTAAACTGGCATCTCTTCCTACGACCACCGGATCAATGCGCATGTCATCTCCGATAAAATAAGAAAACTCATCAGGGCTGATCTCACCCAAACCTTTAAATCGGGTGATTTCCGATTTCACACCAAGCCTAGAAAGGGCGCCCTGCTTCTCCGATTCATCGTAGCAATAAACTGTCTCCTTCTTATTTCTCACTCTAAACAACGGTGTTTGTAGGACATAGAGGTGACCTTTCTTGACTAAATCCGGAAAAAACTGTAAAAAGAACGTAATTAGGAGAAGCCTAATGTGCATCCCGTCAACATCGGCATCTGTGGCAATAACGACCTTGTTGTATCTCAAATCATCTAAGCCATCCTCAATATTTAGGGCGGATTGTAAAAGATTGAATTCCTCGTTTTGATAGACAATTTTCTTTGTTAAACCGAAGCAATTAAGCGGCTTACCCTTCAGAGAGAAGACCGCCTGTGTGACGACATCGCGGGCCTTCGTAATCGACCCTGAGGCAGAATCACCCTCCGTAATAAACAGCGTAGACTCTTCGTTCCGTTCGTGCTTTTCATTAAGGTGAGCTCTGCAGTCTCGTAATTTCTTGTTGTGCAACGAGGCTTTCTTTGCCCTCGCCCTTGCAAGTTTTTTAATCCCTGCCAAATCTTTCCTTTCGCGCTCGTTTTGAAGAATTCGAGATTGGAGCTGTTGGGCAATTTCAGGATTTCTATGCAGGTAGTTGTCTAGCTCTGTTTTAAGAAAATCAAACATAAAGCTCTTCAGCGTAGGCCCGTTAGGCCCCATCTCTGATGAGCCAAGCTTTGTTTTTGTTTGAGACTCAAAAACAGGTTCTTCAACTTTCACACTCACCGCACAAACGATCCCCGATCTCACATCTCCAGTGTCGTAATCCTTGTTGAAAAAATCCCTCACAACTCGGACATATGCTTCTCTAAAAGCAGCTTGATGCGTCCCTCCCTGAGGCGTATACTGACCATTCACAAAGCTTTGAATGTCCTCTCCATACGCTTCTGAGTGGGTGATCGCAACTTCAATATCGTTCCCTTTTAACTGAATGATTGGGTAGCGAGCCTTGCCGTCCATACTCGACTCAAGAAGGTCAAGTAAACCATTGTCACTCTTGAACTTATCACCATTTAAGTAAATAGATAGTCCAGTGTTTAAATAGGCGTAATTCCAAAGGAGTTTTTCCACATGCTCCATTCTGTATTTATACCCTTTGAACAAACCTTCATCGGGAATAAAAGTCACCTTCGTACCATTGCGCTTTGTCGTGGACTCTAGATCTCTGTCCTCTTGAAGCTCACCCAATGCGAATGTCGCAGTTTTTGATTCTCCTTCTCTAAAACTGTCCACCTGAAAAGAAGATGAAAGCGCATTGACGGCCTTCGTACCTACTCCGTTGAGTCCGACCGTTTTCTTAAAAGCACGCGAGTCATACTTACCTCCAGTATTAATCTTAGAGACACAATCGACCACTTTTCCGAGTGGAATACCTCTTCCGTAATCACGAACTCTCACCTCTCCATTTCGAATCCCTACTTCGATACTCTTGCCATTGCCCATCGTGTACTCATCAACACTGTTGTCAATCACCTCTTTGAGTAGCACATAAATGCCATCATCGGAGTCTTTGCCGTCACCGACTTTTCCAATGTACATCCCCGGGCGCATACGAATATGCTCCTTCCACGAGAGTGAACGGATGTTGTCTTCTGTATAGCTTACTTGTTCTGCCATTAAGCAGCACAAGTTATTGCATTTCTTTTGCGAAGTCCCTTTTTATTGCTAGACTTTTTCCACATTTCTTACAACGTTTTTAACCACTTTTCTTTCCTAACTTGCAAAGTTCAAACAATTAATATATTGCACACGATGTCATCAGCGATTCGCAACCTTCAACCGTCAGCTCTTTGGAATAGATTTGCAGACTTAAATGAAATACCAAGGCCGTCAAAACACGAAGAAAAAGTGTGTGCGTGGCTCATGCAATGGGCTAAGGACCATGGCCTTGAAGCTTGGCAAGACGACGTTAAAAACGTGTTTATGAAAAAACCGGCCACACAAGGAATGGAGGACAGGCAGACGGTGGTCCTGCAAAGTCACGTGGATATGGTGTGCCAAAAAAACAATGACACCGAGTTCGATTTTATGACGCAAGGAATAAAAATGGTCGTCGACGGAGACTGGGTTCGCGCTGAAGGAACAACTCTGGGGTCTGACAATGGCATCGGTGTTGCAACAATATTAGCCACACTAGAAAGCAATGACATCCCCCACCCACCCTTAGAAGCATTGTTTACAATCGATGAGGAAACAGGGATGAC
>JAPKBK010000185.1 GCA_028823435.1 Flavobacteriales bacterium | reverse complement strand
CCCCATTGTATGTAGTCCATTAATACGTTGGTGGGTCCGTACAATTGCAAATCGCCAAATGTTTCGTCAGCGCCCCAATTTAACCAAGCCAACTGAATCTCTTCACCAGCATCTAAGTATAGATTTTGGCCGCCAGAAATATCATTAAAGGAGTTGTAAACGCCGTTAGAAGCGACTCCCCAACCACCGATATCACCACCACAGTCCGACGTGTTTTTCACCTTAATGACATTAGAATTGGGATTGACGTATTGAAAGCGAATCAATTCACAACACGGATCCCTCTGAGTGTAGCAATTGAGGGAGGTTGCAGAACATGTTTCTTCTGTATTGATAAATATCTCAACGTCCACAGCTTCACTATTTGCTGGTGTATTTGCCAAAGAGATGAGCTGTGGGCTGTTGGTGATTGCGTGTAAGGTCCCGTTCACATTAAAAACACCCAAACCTGGCGGGTTTTCGTAGGAAAGAACCAGCTGTTGCGTGTATGTATTCGTCAATGGATTGCATGCAAGTTGGGGTCCCGGTGAGATGTCAAGTATTGCACATACAGGAGGATCCATGTCGCACGTTGTATAAATCGCATTCACGAGGCTTTGGAAAGACGCTTGACCAGACTCAACTAAAGTGTGGTCAGGGCATACGGTATAGATTGTTGGGAAATAGGTGTTTCCGTATGCATTAAATATACTTTGCACGTTGTCGAAAACGGGGTATGGCGTTCCCGTCACCCAATCACCAATTGTATTTGATCCTGTTCCATATAGATCTGCTGAAGTGGTGGAGCCGTCAGACTCTAAAGAAAAAACGTAAACATCTCCTGTGCCGTTTGGGCCGTAGATGTTCCAAATATCATCTAAGATCCCCGATTCTTTGTAGGTCCAGCAAGGCCCGCACCATGTCGCGAAGAAATCAAGTATTACAGTATTGCCAGCATCAAGGAGTTCGTAGAGGTTATACGTATCACCATTAATATCGGTGGCAGTAAAGTTAGGTGCGATACTGCCGTTAGGCAATTGTGCAGTGCTATCCACTGACAGTATATATAGTATTGCGAATGAAAGTGTGCGAATATATTTTTTCATATTGGTTTCATTTAGACTTTCACATACAAGGAATAAAATATTTCAAGGTCTTCAGTTTGATTTGTAATATAATACTATTCTAAAGTACGGCGCAAGTTTAACGCTTAGGAGTGTCGGCATAAGTTTCCGATATTTGAGGGTATGAGAAACATTCTGATTGCCTTTTTCTTTTTGCTGTCTTATAGCCTGATGTCACAATGTGACCCCCCAGAAGAGATTGCAAGAGCAGGAATGACATATTTCGGATGTTTAAACGATTCAGAAGAAATGCACGGTTATGGAACCCTTACCAGAACAGAAGGAGATATAAAACAAATTCAGAGTGGTACATTTGAGTATGATGTGTTTTTAAACGGTGAGTTCATCTTGCTTGATCACGGTGATACTACTCTATATCAAAAAGGGGAATTTAACCGTCAGTCACACATTTTAAAAACAGGGATTTCCAAACATTATGGCTCTCTTACCTTTCAGTGTGGCGCATCTGAGATAACCCCAAAAAACACCATACGCACTTTTACATATAAGAATTATGAAGTTTTAGACGAGACATCTAATTTTGACAATCACTATAATGCGCATGACATTATTTCAAAGGGTGACTCCACTTATGTGCGGATAGATACAAGAAACAGTCATCAATATATTGCTGTTAAAGTAAATACAGTTGAGGGAGAATGGATGTTTGATACAGGCGGTGGTGATTTGTCAATAGGATATAATTTGTGGTCACGTATCATTGACCAAGTGGATGTTGAGTATGAAGATTTAAATATTGAAACGTGTGGAATGGGTGTAGGTGGAAATCCTAATTTTTACGATACATTTAAGCTAAACAACCTCAAACTAGGTGATTTCACAATCAATAATGTTGTCGTTTCTGTGGCCCATGATCCAGGTAACAATGACAATTTAATGGGTTTGGGGTTTTGTAAAAAATTCAGTGACGTACAATGGTCATTAATAAACGAGAAAATTCTCTTTATTAAATAACCCTATTCGCCATGTAGCGCGTCAAAGACTTTTGTGACCAAACGTGGCATCGCACGCTTCTTTAACGCGCTCCAAGTCATCACTTCCCCAGCGACTTCTTTTGCGTAAGCTTCCAAGGCAGCTTTGTTGGGGGCGTTCCATCCTTGAAATATGGCCTCTATTCTTCGGTGGGTGAGCAGATGGGTGATGGGCTTCATCAACGCGCCAAGCGGAAGGAAATGAGAGGAGGGAGGTGTCTCCGGAAAGGCCCACATTTTTGCCCACACACCAGATTCAGGACGCTGGATGGCGACGATGTCATTTTCAAAACGAACGATGTGCCACGTCAATTCCCAGCGTTGGACTTTCTTTTTAAGCTTCTTAGCTGGCAGGACTCCCCACATGTCAGGGTTGTTTGCGGAAGCGCAGTGGGTCGAAATGGGGCAGAGCTTGCAGAAGGGGTTGCGGGGTTTGCATACGAGGGCGCCCAGTTCCATCACCGCTTGGTTGTGGTTTCCGGGGGCGTCGTGATCTAACCAAGCATCGGCAACCGTTTGAACCGCTTGTGCCCCTGTTTTGCCATCCACGGGGTCTGCGATTCCAGCCCAACGTGACACGACCCTTTGAACATTCCCGTCCACAGCTGCGACAGCTTCTCCTAGGCCGATGGAGGCGATGGCGGCAGCGGTATACGGACCTACGCCAGGCACTTTAAGCCAAGCGTCATAAGACATGGGGAATTCTCCTGCGGCTTCTATGACTCGGGATGCTTTGTGAAGAAGTGTGGCACGTCTGTAGTATCCAAGGCCTTCCCAAGCTTTCAGGACTTCGGATTCAGAGGCACGTGCCAAATGGCCAGCAGTGGGAAAGAGTTCCATAAAAAGATGCCATTTTGGGAGTCCCGTTTCCACTTGTGTTTGTTGCAACAAGATTTCGCTCAACCACGTCCCGTAGAGTGAGGGTTTGAGTCGCCATGGAAGATTTCGCGCATGATCTGCATACCAAGTTTTCAAGCTTAATCGGGCTGCCAGTGCGTTTTTGAGGACAGTCATTTCTAATGGATTGAATACTTACAGAATGTTTTTTCAGTTAAATTTGGTACCGAAATCCTTTTTAAATTTTTGCATTTTCGGCGTGATAACCGCCCGACAGTACGGCGCTTCTTTGTTCATCTCGTAATACGCTTGGTGCACATTCTCCGCCTTGTAAAAGGTCTCAAATTCAGTCACTTCAGTCACGATAGCGGATGTCCAGTCATCTTGCGCGCGGACCACTGCAGCGAGAGCGACCTCCTGCTGTTGTGGGGTGTGATAGTAAATGGCACTTCGGTATTGTGTGCCTACATCAGCACCTTGGCGGTTGAGCGTCGTGGGGTCGTGGGTCCCAAAAAAGACCTCCAGCAACAGCTCTAAACGCAAAACCTTCGGATCGAATGTGACCTGAATCACCTCTGCGTGCCCAGTTGTCCCTGCGCAAACCTCTCTGTATGCAGGGTTCTTAATGTGTCCGCCAGAATACCCTGAAACGGCCTGTTGCACCCCTGGGATGGATTCAAACACGGCTTCGATGCACCAAAAACATCCTGCGCCCAAAGTGATTGTCTCGAATTGAGTTGTTTCTGTGTTCATGGATTCTTGGGTTTGGGCGTAAGAGCTAGAAGCAAAAAAAAATAAAATGAACGCACTTCCAAGTGCGACAAAGATATTTCTGAGTCTAAAATTCAGCTGATTAAAGGATTGAAATTTCATAGGCTAAATTTACTTCATATCTCAATTTCTCAATTGCGTTTAACACACATAGTGAAAAAAAAGTTTTGTGGTGTGT
>JAPKBK010000184.1 GCA_028823435.1 Flavobacteriales bacterium | reverse complement strand
AAGATTCAAATTAAGGGTTGACCCCGATTTAATTGTAAATGTGGATTGAATGCTATACTTAGACGAGTTTGCTTGGCGAGCTCTGAAAATCACGGTGTAAGTCCCTGGCTGAAGCGTGTAACGTCCAGAGGGGTTGCCAAATGGAAGTTGTATGACATGTGCCAATGTGATTGCATCTACAATGCTGCCGTATCCAGAAGCCGAAGATTGCAACATTAAACTACCAGGAGATGAGATTGTTATTTCAGTCGGCGTATCCGCGACAACTTCAAAATTCTCAACCAGGGTAGGAGGCACTGTGTGGAATCGGGCGTCATAAAAACCGGACAAGATCTTAATCGACGACCCTATATTCATTGAATAGAAAGACTCACATTCTCCTGCCTCGTATAAATCCACACTTAGATTGCCATAATCACTCCTCCTGGTATGTGGGAATTTAGGTGACAGTAACCCTTGAGCCATATTACTGACGGAAATCACGTTGTGTTTTCCAGGCGCAAGACGTACCGAATCCATTCCTTTAGATGGGAGTGTATGAAGTGTAAGTCTATAGGTGGGAACAGGATCTAGATAAAAGGTGTCTGTAGAATTCTTATAGCCAAGGGTATGAACTACTTGTGGATGACTGTCACCAGTGCGCAGATCCGTAAAACTAAGCGGCACATCAGTAATACTGGGCTCATTGTTGTCATCTAGAAGATCAACTTCAACGGTCGTGTTATGAAGTGCCTGTTCTAAAACCAAGTGAAGGACTGTTTCGAATGTTTCAGGGTTTGAAGCATCATAGAAGTTTCCTACACATCTAAGGGACTCTTTAAATCTATCTTCGATTCCGATTCCGATAATAAAAGGTTTAACAATGATCCCTCTAGATTGAAGCATTCTACTGACAACACAAGGATCTTCATCACAGGCTTCAATGCCATCCGTGATTAGGATAATGACATTGCGTCCTGGTTCAGTTGGAAAGTCGTCAGCAGCGCGTTCAAGAGATCTCGCGATCGGGGTTGTGCCTTGAGCGCGTAGTTGTCCAAGTTTCTGTTTGATGATAAGATTTGTTCCAGTGCTTATCGGGACGATTAATTCGGTGTCATCACAATCTTGATTCCCCTCTACGTGCCTGGTGCCATGACCGTAGGCCCTAAGTCCCAACTCTAGATTGTCTGTGCCATAAAGTGTCTCAAGTGATTTAGAAAGCAACTTCGTCGCGAGACCTATTTTCTTTTCGCCACTCCAGAATGCATTCATGCTATTCGACGCATCGAATACAAATAATATTCGGGTAGGCCCCTCATCAGACGATGGGTTAAGGTCAAAAGTGAGTGTTGCTTGTGCTGATATAAAACCAGGGATAAGCAACAACACTAAAAACCAAAAACGATTATATTTTGAATGAGGTGACACGAAATGATTATTCTTTATTTAATAATCTCCTTCGGTTTCCTCAAGTTGGGACAACGCATCGGCAAGTTGTGCGTCATTTGGAGCAATGCCGTGCCATTTATGTGTCCCTTCCATAAAGTCTACACCCTTTCCCATGACTGTTTCCATAAGGACGACGCATGGCACTCCAGAGCCCCTTGCCGCTTTTGCTTCCTTAATGACACGGTCCAAATCGTCCAGGCTGTGACCGTCGCACTTCAGAACGTTCCATCCAAAGGCGGACCACTTTGCAGAGAGATCAAGCAATGACAAGACATCCTCTGTAGAGCCATCAATCTGCTGACCGTTACAATCGACAAAACTGATGATGTTGTCTATCTTGTTATGTGCAGCGTACATCGCAGCCTCCCATATTTGACCTTCTTGTAACTCACCATCACCGTGAAGTGTAAATACCCACGTATCCTCACCTAAAAGCCTCTTCGTTTCAGCAGCTCCAATACCTACACTCAATCCTTGACCTAAAGATCCAGAAGCAATTCTGATACCAGGCAAGCCTTCTTCCGTAGCAGGGTGACCTTGTACACGTGAGTTTAACTTTCGGAAAGTCGCCAATTCTGAGGTTGGGAAAAAGCCTCTTCTTGATAAAACACTGTACCAAACAGGTGAAATATGTCCGTTTGAGAGAAAAAACAAATCCTCTCCTTTGCCATTCATAGAGAAATTTTCAGCGTCAATTTTCATGACGTCAAAGTAAAGTTTCACGAACAATTCAACACATCCAAGAGACCCTCCGGGGTGACCGGATGATACTGCGTGGACCATGCGGACAATGTCGCGGCGGACTTGGGAACAAAGGGCGGGGGTAGCTTGTGTGCTCATTATTAAATAGAGTAACGTTGTTTTCGTTGCAAAAGTACTTCAGCAGAGTCCGACTAAGTTGAAGTGTTTATAAAGTTTAGTAAATCGTTGAGAGGTTAGTTATCTACCTTTGCAAACCTTACAAAAGAATAATATCATGGCTCTACAATGTGGCATCGTCGGTCTTCCTAATGTTGGAAAGTCCACCCTTTTTAATTGTTTGTCCAACGCAAAAGCGCAAAGTGCAAATTTTCCATTCTGTACGATTGAACCAAATCTAGGTGTCATTACTGTTCCTGACCCCAGATTAAACAAGCTCGCTGAACTCGTACAACCACAAAACGTTCTTCCCACTACGGTTGAAATTGTAGATATCGCCGGTCTCGTTAAAGGTGCCAGCAAAGGGGAAGGTTTGGGCAACAAATTCCTTGGGAATATTCGAACCACGGATGCCATCATACATGTATTAAGGTGTTTTGATGATGACAACATCATTCATGTTGATGCGTCAGTTGATCCTATTCGTGACAAAGAAGTCATCGATATGGAGCTTCAACTAAGAGACCTCGAAAGCTTAGAAGCAAAGAAGGAGAAGGTCGGAAAGGCTGCCCGTACTGGAGATAAAATTGCGATCAAAGAACTTGAATTTTATGAGGAGTTAAAAGACATTCTTATGAGTGGCAACAATGCCAGGAACATCGAGACGACAGAATTTAACATTCCTCTTATTAATGATCTTCAGCTACTTACATCAAAGCCTGTGCTTTATGTCTGCAATGTTGACGAAGCAAGTGTCGTAAAAGGCAATGACTACGTTGACAGAGTGAGGGTCATGGCGGAAGCGGAAGGTTCAGAATTCATCGTCATAGGCGCTGGAATTGAATCTGACATTGCCGAATTTGATGACCTGGAAGAAAGAGCCATGTTTCTCCAAGATCTAGGGCTTGAGGAGGCCGGTGTCGCCAAGCTAATCAGGACTGCATATAAATTACTGGACCTCCAAACATACTTTACTGCTGGCGTTAAAGAAGTACGCGCATGGACCATTCGCAAAGGGTTTACCGCGCCACAAGCTGCAGGCGTTATACATACTGATTTTGAAAAAGGCTTTATTCGAGCTGAAGTAATTACGTATGAAGACTTTATTTCATTTGGCTCAGAGAATGCAGTAAAGGAAGCAGGAAAGCTCTCGGTTGAAGGAAAAGAGTATATTGTCCAAGATGGAGACGTCATGCACTTTCGATTCAATGTATAAGATTTTAACGTCTTTATTTTTGTCAGCCTTATCGATAACAATCGTACAAGGCCAAACCAAAATCCAAGCGCCAGGCATGCCTGAATCGGCTGTTCTTACGATGGTAAGTCAGCAAGAAGCATGGAATACGGGTGACATCGACACCTTTATGATTGGCTATTGGGAATCCGACAGTTTGCAGTTTATCGGTGGAGGAGGTGTTACATCTGGATATGAGGCAACTTTAGAGCGTTATAAGAAAAGCTACCCGGATGTTGCGTCGATGGGTCACCTCACGTTCAGCAATCGGTCTTGGACGCCCTTGGGGCGCAAAACTGCATTGTTAATTGGGTCATGGAGACTCAACGAAGACGTGGGAGGGATGTACTCTCTTGTTTGGCG